>JAGXST010000210.1 GCA_018335555.1 Actinomycetota bacterium
CTGAGGTGAGTCAAGCCGGGGTGGTGACGCTGTAGGACCTGCTCCTGGTGGTGGTCGCGGCCGTGCGATGAGCGGGACCAGCTCTCACGGAAGGAACTGCGACGGCTCCTCCCACGGCCGCCGCGTGGTCACAGATTGGTCACAGAATCCTGAGTGCTGGCGGAAACGGGCCGGCACGGCGAGAATGGAGGAACTCCGTTTGCGCTGGTCAGAGGCACTTTTCGGCACGGGCCGGCATCGGCGGAGATGCCGATCGTGCTCCTGGAATCCGTGTTGGGAGTCACATCCCTCGGGGGTTCGAATCCCCCACCCTCCGCGTCAGGCTCCGACGCCCCCGGTCACCGGCCGGGGGCGTCGGCAATTCGGCACGAGTTGCCGCATGGGCGCGGCAAGCCGTCGACACAACTGCCCCGAGTGTCCGTCGCGGCACCACTTGCCTCACCGTCGCGGCAACCCGTGTGGACGGCCGGGAAGCCACAATCGCGAAGGTCACCGACACCGCCAGCATCATGGGCTACGGCATCATGTCCACACCAGGGCTCGTCATCGACGGCAAGGTCGTGGTCAGCGGCCGGGTCCCGACCGTCCGACAGCTGACTCAACTGCTCGAGGTGTGACGCACTGCGCGGACGAGGCAGTCGATCGCGGTGCGCTTACCATCGTCGGTCTCGACCTCGCGTTCGACCTGGCCGGCGGCCACGAGTTGGAGCCCGGCCGCCTCGAGGTCGTCGGCGACCGTGTCGGCGTCGAGCAGGACCTCGGGGTCGGGCGGGCCGCCGTGGCCGCGCTCGAGGTTGTCGCGGTCATGACCGATGACCAGCAGCGTCCCTCCGGGTGCGACGGCTGCGGCCGCCCGCCCGAGCGCCGCACGCAGCGCCGCCCGGGGAAGCTGCAGGTAGGCGACGAGCACCAGGTCGAATGCCTGTGGCGGCGGCTCCCAGGTCGTGGCGTCCCCGACGATCCAGACCACCTCGACACCGGCGGCGACCGCGCCCCTGCGCCCCTTGTCGACACCGACGGGCGAGAAATCGAGGGCGGTGACCTGCCAGCCCTCCTGCGCCAGCCAGATCGCGTTGCGGCCTTCGCCGGCCGCGACGTCGAGTGCCCGTCCGGGAACGAGGTCGGCGGTCTCCTCGACCACGAACCGGTTCGGCCCGGCGGACCACACCAGAGCCGAGGCCGCGTAGCGCGCGTCCCAGTCAGGAGCGTCCATCCAGCCTCCGCGCTCGGGGTCGGCGGCCGTCAGTCTCCGGCCGCGAGGTCGAGGTTGTGGGCGTCGAGGACCAGCTCCAGCGCCTTGTGCCGGTGCCGGTCCACGAGGACGACGAGGTCGCTGACGGCCTGCCGGAGTTCGGCGGGAGAGGCGTCGTCGTCCATGCGCGAGGTCAGGTCGTCGAGCTGCGTGAGCATCGTCTCGTGTTCGGCACGCATGGCCTCGGCACGACTGCGGTAGCTCGGCTGCCAGTGCACGATCTCGGCCAGCAGCCCGTCGGGCATCTCGGACTCGCGCACGTGGTTCCGCAGGCCCTCGTCCAGCCGCCGAAGCGCGTCGCGGACCGCCTCCGACCAGTCATCGCTGCCGAGCGGCGCCGACTCGAGTGCGGACGTGACGTCGACGACCACGGCATGGAGCGCTTCGCGCCTGACCTCGGCCCGGCTGGCTGCATCGTCGAGACGTCGACGCTCGTCGCCGTGCTGAGGGGTGCTGGGAACGTCGGCCATGCTCGCCCACCTGCGTCGCCCCGGTCCGCGGCGAACCGGGCGGTCCCCCAGGGTAGATGTCCTCACGGGCGAGGAACAGGGTCGAAACGCCCCGGTGTGAGCCGGAGGCAGGGGAGCGGCGCGTCGACGGCGAACCACCACACACGGCCCGCCCGCCGCCGAGGAGCCCGCATGCGCCCGCGCCGTACGTCCACCGTGGTCCCGCTCACCGTGCTGGCACTCGGCGCGCTGGGTCTCGCCCCGGCCGGTGCTGCCGCGTCCGATGGCGACCTGCCGGTCGATCCGGCCGTCGTGGGAGCCGAGGTGCCCCGCGGCACCTGGTCGGTCACCGCAGCCCCGCCGGTCACGCCGGCCCGCCGGACGGTGGACGGCGAGACCGGCGACTGGATCGGTACCCCGAGCGGCTACGCGGGCACCGTGGTCCACGACGCGGGCGAGTTGATCTACACCGACCACCTCTTCGACGCCTACGGCGCCGACGACGGCGCCGATGCGCAGCGGCGAGACCTGCTCGGACCGACCGAGGACCGCGTTGCGGAGGCGTACCGGATCGAGGCGGCGATCAACGCCGACCTGCCCGGTCAGGTCGGCGCTCCGGCCGTGCCCGGTGTCGACATGAGCTCCCACTACGGCGACCTCGACCACCAGCATGCCGCCGACCTGGTCGAGGTCCGTGTGGCGGCCGACGCGACGCATCTGTGGCTGCTGGCGCGTACGGCGCTGCTCACGGCCGACGATCAGACCGCGCTGCTCGTACTGCTCGACACCGATGGCGGCACCGGCGACCCGCGCGACGTGCCGTTCGGAGCCGGCATCACGACCTCGCGGGCCGACCTCGCCGCGGTCCTCGTGGGCGACCGCGGACAGGTGGTCGACCTCGCCACGGGCACCGTTCGTGACCTCCCGCAGGGCAGCGTGGCGACGAACCCGGACGGCTTCACCAACGCGATCGAGGCGGCGCTGCCGACCGACCTCCTGGGCCAGGACCCCGTCGCGCTGGCGGTGGCCGCCGGGCCCTGGGACACCGCCGCCGGTGCCTTCGTCGACGGTGGGCTCGGCGCCAACCTCGCCAACGTCGCCTTCCGCACCGCCGAACCCGTCCGCGAATGGATGGACCAGCAGCAGGCGCTCGCGCTGCACGACGGCACGATCGACGACTTCCTCCTCGAGGTCGATCTGGCCGGGCTGCGAGGGGGCCGCACCGAGACCTTCGAGATCGGTCCCGGTTACCACGAGCGCGTGTTCGCCTCGACCACCCCCGGCCTCGCCCGCGAGGAGGGACGGGAGGGCCTGCTCCAGCACTACGGCGTCTACCTGCCCGGTGCGTACGCCGGTTTCGACACCGACGCGACCCTGCCGTTGCAACTGTGGCTGCACTGGCGTGGTGGGACGGCACACGCGGCGGCGGCGCTCGCCCCCGGCATCTTCCGGCACATGGGCGAGGACCGCGACGGCATCGTGGTCTCGCCGCGGGGGCGAGGCACCTCGACCTGGTACGTCGGGCGCGGTCACGCCGACGTCCTCGAGGTCCTCGCCGACGTCGAGGCCACCCTGCCCGTCGACGCCGACCGCACCTACGTGTCCGGCCACTCGATGGGAGGCTGGGGCAGCTACCTGCTCTCGATCCTGCACCCCGACCGGTTCGCCGCGGCGTTGCCCGTTGCGGGCCCGGTCACCCAGGGCGCCTGGACCGGACTGGACGCCCCCGGCTGCGACGACCTGCGCATGGACGACTACTCGGCCTGCTACATCGAGGCCAACGGCGGCCGTGCCCGCGACCAGCACACCCGCCGGATGCTCGACAACCTGCGCAACGTCCCGATCGGGATGTTCTACGCCGGCGCGGACGAACTCGTGCCGATCAGCGGGGCTCTGCGCCAGCACGAGCGGCTGCTCGAACTCGGCTACCGCCATCGGATGTTCACCTTCCCGGCGCACGAGCACTACACCCACCCGATCGTCGACGAGTGGGCCGCCGGCGTCGACTACCTCGACCAGTTCGAACGCGACGAGAACCCGGCCCACGTCACCTACCTGCGCGACCGGGCCTTCGAGGCGGCCGTCAACGAGGTCCAGGCCGGCGACCTCGACTTCGACTGGCGCTTCGACCGCGCCTACTGGATGTCCGACCTCGAGGTGGCCGACGGAGCAGCGCGGGCGCGGTTCGACGGACGGTCGCTGGCCCACGGACCCGTGGGGCCGACCGCGGTGCCCGACACCGACGTGCCGACCTCGCCCAACCAGACCGGCCCGTACACGGTCTCCGGTCTGCGCTGGATCGATGATCCGCTCGCCGGAGCCGTTCGGGCCAACGCGTTCGAACTCGACCTCGAGGGAACGGCCGGTGTCCGCCTCGACACCGCACGCATGGACCTCGACACCGGTCGTGAGGTGACGGCCACCGTCGTCAGCGACACCGAGGTGACGGTGCTCCTCGACGGGGACTGGCACCCACGGGTGCACGTCGTCGTCAACGGCCACGCCTACGCGGCGCGACCCCGGGGCGGGACGTTGGCGATCACGCTGCCGGCGGGTGAACACGACGTCCGCATCCAGCCGGACGGCCGGCCGTGGCGGTCGCGCTGACGAGCCGAGGATCGACCATGGGACACCACCACGCCCACCCGCACCCGCACGGTCTGTCGCGGCGTCGGGTCCTGCAGACCGGGCTCGCCGCCGGCGCCATGCTGACCCTGCGGCCGGGACGCGCGTTGGCGTTGGCCGGTGACCCGTACGGCCGGCCCGGCGCGAACCGGACCTCGCGGCTGCCGCTCGACGGCCGGTTCGCGATCCAGGCCGACATGCACAACCACAGCCACCACTCCGACGGCAGCGGCGATCCCGGCAACGCCTACGCCTCGATGCGCGACCACGGCCTCGACGCCGCCGCCCTGACCGATCATGCGACGCTGTCGTGGGGCGCGATGGGTTCGGTGACCGACCCGGCCTGCGCCGCGATCGACGGCGACCCGGTCGACGGCCAGGACGGTGCCTGCCGCAGCCTCGCCGGGCTCGACGAGGCCCGTTGGGAGCGCACCCGCGGCCTCGCCGCCGCCCACGACCAGCCCGGCTCCTTCGCGGCCATGCACGGCTTCGAGTGGTCGTCGCCGCTGCTCGGCCACATCAACGTGTGGGACTCGCAGCGTTGGATCGACCCACTGCACACCGCCGGCGTGGATGCCTCCGGGTTCGGGGTGCACTTCCGGCAGGGGATGGACGAACTCGACGCCTTCCTCGAGCAGGGCCTCGAGGAGGTCGCGCGGCTGCGCGAGACCAGCGAACCGGTCGCCGAACTGCTCGACACGGTGCTGCGCGGCGATCCGCTCGGGACCGGGATGCTGCCGTTCTACGAGTGGCTGGTCGGTGACCCGTCCACCCCGGTGGTCGGCGGCGGCGCCGACGGCATCGCCAGTTTCAACCATCCGGGCCGCGAGCCGGGCCGCTTCTCGCGGTTCCGGTACCACCCCCGCGCGGCCGAACGCATCGTGGCGATGGAGATCCTCAACCGCGACGAGGACTACCTGTTCGAGGGTCACCACGACGGTCAGCCCTCGCCGTTGGTCGAGTGCCTCAACGCCGGCTGGCGGGTCGGCCTGATCGGCGTCACCGACGAGCACGGCACCGACTGGGGCAACCCCGCCCACGGCAAGGGACGGGCGGGCCTGTGGGTCCCCGAACTCTCGCGCGGTGGGGTCCGCGACGCGCTGTCGCGACGGCACGCCTACGCGACGTTCGAGGCCGGGCTGCGCCTCGACGTCGCCGCACGTCCGGCAGGACCCGACGGGTGGCGACGCATGGGCAGCGTGCTCGACCACGACCGCGGGCCGGTCAGGTTCGCCGTCGACCTCGCCCACACCGACGACTGGGTCGGGCGCGACGTCGAGATCCAGGTGCTGCGGCCCGACGACCACGTCCCCGCGGTCGCCCACGTCGAGGCGGCACGGATCCCTGCGCCGGACCGCCCACCGATCACCTTCACGGTCGACCTCGACCTCGACGACGGTGACTGGGTGGTGCTGCGCATCGCCGACCCGCACGCCGCGAACCGGCAGGGCTCGGGGACCGGCCATCCAGGCGACCGGGCCGTCATCGCCTATGCCAGCCCGTTCTGGCTCGGCGCCCGCCACCGCTCGCCGCTGCTCGGCGGCGCCCTGTCGGCCACCGGTCTCGGTTGACCGCACGTACGGCAGGGATCGGAGGGCGGGCCGGCGAATCCCGCTCGTCACTGCACGAGACGGGAGACTCGGGTGTACGTGAAGGCGAAACGACTTGCCGGCGTGGGCCTGGCGCTGGCACTGGGACTGTCCACGGTGTCGCCCGCGGCGGCGCAGTCCCCGGGAAGGGCGGTGCTCGACGCGGTCGTCGGTGACGAGGCCTGCGACCCGACCGACCCGCTGCGGTGCCTGCTGCCGTTCCCGAACGACCGGTTCACGGTTCCGGCCGCCACGCCGACCGGGCTGCGGGTGGACCTGTCGCCGCTCGCGATGCCGGCCAACGTCGCCGGCGTGCCGATCCGCCCCGACGAGTGGAACCGCAACGACGGCTTCTCGCCCGGGGCGATGGCGCTCACCTACGTGCCGGGACTGGACCTCGACACCACGTTCGGGCTGACCGCACGGGGGCTGGACGCCGACGGCACCGGTGCCGCGCAGATCCGCCAGCCCAGCCTGTCGGTCGCCACGGACGCACCGATCGTGCTGCTGAACGCCACGACCGGCGAGCGACACCCGTACGTCGCCGAACTCGACACCCACCCCGACACCACCGACGAGCAGCGCCTGCTGATCCTCCGGCCGCTCACCAACCTCGAGCACGGCCACCGCTACGTCGTGGCACTGCGCCGCCTGCGCGACGCGGACGGCACGATCATCCCCGCGGGACGGGCGTTCGCGGCCGTCCGTGACCACCGCGACGCCCGGCCGCCGCGCTACCAGCGCATGTTCGCCGACCTGCAGGACGCCGGCGTCCGCATCGACAACCTGCACCTCGCCTGGGACTTCACCGTCGCCTCGGCCCACAACGTCACCGGCCGGGCGCTGTCCATGCGCGACCAGGCGTTCGCCCGCCTCGGCGACAACGACCTCGGCGACGGAAAGGTCGCCGGCATCGCCCCGGCCTACACGATCACCGAGGTCGAGGAACGCGAGATCGACACCGCGATCCGCGGCACCGTCACCGTGCCGAACTTCCTGACCCTGCCGCAGGACCTGCCCCGTGTCCCGCCCGACGAGGTCGAGGACCACCTCGACTCGGGCGTACAGCAGTACGCGCCCGGGTCCCGGTTGTACTACGGCAGTGCCACGCCGGGTCCGATGGCGCTGCCCCAGGTCAACCCGGTCGCGCCGACCATGGAGGCCGAGTTCGCCTGCTTCCTGCCCCACGACGCGGACGCCGACGACCCGGCCCGGGCGACGCTGTACGGACACGGCCTGCTCGGCTCGCTCGGCGAGGTCGGCGGCGGCTCGACCAGCATGCTGCGCGAGGACAACCACCTCGTGTGCGCCACGCCGTGGATCGGGATGTCCACCGAGGACGTCGCCAACGTGGCCACGATCCTGGCCGACATGGGCAACTTCCCGACCCTGCCCGACCGGGCCCAGCAGGGCTTCGTGAACTTCCTCTACCTCGGTCGTCTGCTCGTCCATCCCGACGGCTTCGTGGCCGACGCGGCGTTTCAGGACGCGGAGGGGCGGGCGCGTTTCGACCACCGCCACCTCGTCTACGACGGCAACTCGCAGGGCGGGATCATGGGCGGCGCCCTGACCGCGCTGGCACCGGACTTCACCCGGGCGGTCCTCGGCGTGCCCGGCGCCAACTACTCCACGCTGCTCAACCGCTCGGTCGACTGGGAAGGCGCCTACGGCGACATCATGTACGCGACCTACCCCGACAAGGTCGACCAGCAGGTCATCTTCGCGCTGATCCAGATGCTGTGGGACCGCGGCGAGGCCAACGGCTACGCCCACTTCCTCGGCGAGCGGTCGCTGCCCGACACCCCCTCGCACCGGGTGCTGCTGCACGTGGCCTACGCCGACCACCAGGTCGCCAACCTCGCGGCCGAGGTGATGGCGCGCACGGCGGGAGCGCACCTGCTGACGACCTCACTCGCCGACGGCCGTCACTGGGCGGACATCTCCGGGCAACGCCACTTCGCGCTGGCTCCGTTCGACTCCCGGACCGAGGACGGCCTGGCGGCACACGCCGGGTCGGCACTGGTCTACATCGACTCCGGCAACGAGATGCCGCCGCACGGCAACCTCCCGCCGAGGGCCGGCACCGACCCGCACGGCGACCCGCGTCGCGACGCCTACGCGCATGTCCAGCGCACACGGTTCTTCGAGACCGGCGTGATCGTCGACACGCGCAGCGGCGAGCCGTACTGGACGACCCAGTGCCGCGGCCCGCACAACCCGGAGGCGTGCGGCGACGGATTCCAGCCATGGTGACCCGCCCGCTCCGCCACGCCGTCGCGTCGGTCACCGTCGCCGCGGTCTCGCTCGCGTCCGCCTGGGCGGCCGTGTCGCTCGCCCCCACCGGGCGCGAGGATGTCGCCCTCAACGAGTCCGACCTGCACCGCGCGGTCGCCGGCCTCGACACCGGCCACCTCGTCGCGGGCGCCGCCCGCATCGACCTGCGCCCGCGACCGGACGACTTCGGCGGGACGTGGCAGACCGAGGGCTGCGCCACGTTCGGTGCGGACGCCGGCCTCGACACCGTCACGCACGCCCTGAACGTGGACCAGTCGCGTTGGCCCGAGGCGCCGGACTGCCTGTACATGGGCGGGTACGGCATCGGCCCCATGAACCCGATCACCGACTGGGACGACGAGGCAGGCCTGCACGTGCGCGCGGTCGCGTTCGGCGACGGCCACGAGACGGTCGTGCTGGTGCTGCTCGACGCCATCTACTACCTCGGCCGCTACGGCGAGATGTGCGACGACTGCGGTGCGCTCGACATCGCCGAACGGGTCGGCGCCGACCTCGGCATCGACCCGGCCGGCGTCTTCGTCGCCGCGACACACAGCCACACCTCGCCCGACCTGATCGGCGGGTGGGGTGGCGTCCCCGACTGGTACCTGCGCCAGGTCTCCAGTTCGATCGAGGCGGCCATCCACCAGGCGGTCGCCGACGCACGCCCGGCCGTGCTCGAGGTCGGCGAGGTGTGCGCACGCGAGTTCAACCGCGAGCGGCGCAACACCTACCGCAGCGCCGAGGACCCCGGGCTGACCTGGCTGCGCGCCGTCGCCGTCGATGAGGACCGGCCGCGTGGTGGCAAGGGCCGGCCGTCCACCGACCCGCCCGAGGTGATCGCCACCGTCGCGGCCTACGCCGCCCACCCCGTCACGCGAGACGCCGATACCGGCGTGGCACACGGCGACTGGCCGGCCGTGTTCGCCGCCGCTGTCGAGGCACGCGACGGCGGGGTGGCGATGGCGATGGCGACCGGACTGGGCAACCTCTCGCCGCGCCACCTCCACGACCACGGCGGCGCCGACCTCGCCGCGCGGCTGCCCGCGTTCGGCGACGGTGAGGTGCTCACCGACACCGGCATCGCGGTCGCCGCCCACCGCTGGACCCACCCGGTCACCAACCCGGCGCTGACCGCGCTGGCACTCCCGGGGTTCTTCGACCGCCCCTTCGACGCCGGACCGGCAACGGTCGACGTCGGCACGCACGAGGCGAAGCGCTGCCACTCGTCCTCGCCCGTCGGGGTCACGACCCAGGTCAACGCCGCGGCGATCGGGCCGCTGGTGATCACCGGTGCTCCCGGTGAGACCTTCTCCAACCTGTCGAACACGATCAAGGAGCACAACCCCGGCGGGGTGACGATGCCGCTGGCGCTGGTCAACGACGGGCTCGGCTACGTCGTACAGTCCTTCGAAGGGGACGACCCCGCACGCAGCGGTGCCGGCTTCGTGGGTGATCCGGTCGGACTCGAGTACGAGGACGCCTACGCCATCGACCGCTGCTTCGGTGACATGATCCTCGAACAGACGATTGGGCTGGTCGCCGACGTGACCCGATGAGTGCCGTGACCGACGAAGCGCGTGGCTGGGGCCGACTGGCCGGCCACGTGGCGGACGGCGTCCTCGCACGCACCGTGCACCACGTGCACCGGGCCGTCGCCGACCGGGTGTTCACCGCGGTCGGACCCATCGGGACACCGGTCAGGCTGGCGCACGACGTCGTGTCCGAGGGCGTGTACGCGGTGGTCCGCGGCTCGCTGCGAGGGGCAGGTCATCTCGGCGGCGTGGTGGCCGGCTATCGCTCACGCCACCACGAGCTGCCCTGGCACGAGCGCTCCACCGCGGGCTCGCGCCTGGCCGCCGTCGCGCATGGACTGCTCGGCGAGCTCGCCGAGATCGCGCCGTCCCTGGACCTGCCGATGGTCATCCGCGAGGCCGGCGAGACGGTGCCGACCGGCGCCTCTGCCCTGGCAGAGGCGTTCCCGGCCGCCACCGGCAGGATCGCCGTCTTCCTGCACGGACTGGTCGAGGACGAATCGATCTGGGGGCCCTCCGAGGAGCGCACCGACCGGGTCTGCCTGCCGGCCGCCATGGCGGAACGCGGGGTCACCCCGGTGCGGCTGCGCTACGGGACCGGGACCGCGATCGGACGCAACGGCGCCGCGCTCGCCCACCTGCTCGAAGAACTGGTCCAGGGCTGGCCCGTCCCGATCACGCAACTGGTGCTGGTCGGCCACTCGATGGGCGGCCTGGTGGCGCGCTCGGCCTGCGGGCAGGCAGCCGCGCTGGGACACACCTGGACCGACCAACTCGACCACGTCGTCTACCTCGGCTCCCCCCACCTCGGCGCGCCGCTCGAACAGCTCGTGCATCGGTGGACGCAGGCCCTCGGTCGCATCCCCGAGATCGCCCCGTTCACCGACATCCTCGAGCGTCGCAGCGTCGGCATCCGTGACCTGCGCCATGGCTCACTGACCGAGCGGGCTGCTGACATCGCAGCCGTCGCCGAGTTCGCCGAACCGGCGTCCGACGAACCATGGCTGGACGGCGTGGATCACCACCTGGTCTTCGGCCGCCTGGCCCGTAGCGAACGTCACCCGGTGAACCGCGTGTTCGGCGACCTGCTGGTCACCGCCTCGTCCGCGACAGGTCAGGGAGGTGTGCGACGCATCGAGGGCGAGCGCGTGCACCTGCTCGCCGTTCCCGCCAACCACTTCGGGATCTGCTGGCACCCGTCGGTGGCCGAGCACCTGGCCGACAGCCTCGCGGTCTGACGCAAGACTCGCGCCGTCTGGCCGATCAGCGCCGGGCGAGATCCCCCCGTGCGTCGGCTGCACCCGCCAGGCTGGCCAGCGACTCCACCCTGCCGTCGGCGTGCACGTAGACGCCGATCACCGACGGAATCCCTCCCAGGTGGGCATGGAGTCGGGCGGCGGCCTCTGGTAGTGCGGCCCGTTGCTGCTTCGGCGTGGACGGGTCGCCCGCGCAACCCTCGTGCGCGGCGACCACGACGGTCGTCGAGCGATGCACCTCCATCGACGGGCGGAGGTGTTCGCCGATGTCGTCGAGCACGGTGCGGTCCCCTGCGGCGAGCGAGGCCGACACCCCCGGTGCCGTCACCAGATCGACGTAGCGGGCGCGCAGGTGCGTGACCGCCCACTCCTGGAGCGGGCGGTGGAAACGACCGTCGATGCAGGTCACGGCGGCGATGAACTCGGGCACGGTGGGTCCCCACGAGACGCGATTTGTACGGACAAATGACGATAGTGGGGCTCCCCGCCGCACGTCCAGCGGCCGTCCGGCCAGCACACACCCGGTGAACCCGGGTTGGTGCGCCGACATAATGTCCGTACATTTACCGGAGCCGGTACCGCGACACCAGGGCACCGGCCAATCCCACTGGCCCCTTCTTGCCCCAAGGATCTCCCCATGAGCCAGGCGAGCACCTGCGTCGTCCCGAGCGAGCTGCCCACCCGCCTCGACGAGGTCGCACTGATCGACGTCCGGACCCCGGGCGAGTTCGAGTCGGCCCGATTGCCGCACTCGGTCAACCGTCCCCTGGACCGCATCGACGAGCACGTCGACGAGTTGCGGCAACTGATCGATCTCGGTCGCCCCATCGTGCTCGTCTGCCAGTCCGGCAACCGGGCCATCGAGGCCCAGCAGAAGCTGGCCGGCGTCGGCCTGCGGACAGACGTGCTGACCGGCGGTGTCGAGGGCTGGCGCAACGACGGCCGCGACGTGATCGTCGACGTCGAGCGCTGGGACCTCAACCGCCAGGTCCGCCTCGTGGCCGGTTCGGTCGTGCTGGTCTCCACGCTCGCCGGCTTCGTGTTCCCACCAGCTCGCGTCGTCGCCGGTGCCGTCGGTGTCGGACTGGCCTCCTCGGCTGTGACCAACACCTGCGGGATGGCGATGGTCCTCGCCCGCCTGCCCTACAACCGCGCCCGCACGGCGCAGGTATGAGGTCGTGACATGACGCCGTCGAACAACGGTGATGCGGCGCCGGCTTCCCGGTCCGGCCTGTCTCGGTTCGTCGCCCGGCGCCTGCCGATCGTGCGCTGGATCCGTGGCGGCGACGCCGCCTCGCGCCGGGCGGACGTGATCGCCGGGCTGACCGTCGCGGCCATGCTGGTCCCCCAGGGGATGGCGTACGCGGCCCTCGCCGGGATGCCGCCGGTCACCGGCCTGTACGCCTCAACGGTGCCCCTGGTGGTCTACGCACTGCTCGGCACCTCCGGGCAGCTCGCCATTGGGCCGGTCGCGATCGTGTCCCTGCTCACCGCCTCGACGCTGGCCCCGCTGGCCGGTGGCGACCCGGGCACCTACGTGGCTCTGGCCGGGGTGCTGGCGGCCCTGGTGGGGGCCGTGCAACTCACGCTCGGCCTGATGCGCGCGGGCAGGCTGACGGCGCTCCTGTCGCATCCGGTCATCAGCGGCTTCACCTCGGCAGCGGCCATCGTGATCGCGACCAGCCAACTCGACAAGCTGTTCGGCATCGACATCGGCGACCCCGAGTCGTGGGTCGAGCGCATCACGGCCATCGTCACCGGGTTGAGCGCGACGAACGTCGCCACCCTCGTGGTCGGCGTCCTCGCGATCGCGGGGCTGGTGCTGGGCCGGCGGCTGGGCAGCAACGTCCCCGCACCGCTGATCGTGGTCGTGCTGGCCACGGCCGCGGTCCCGCTCTTCGGGCTCGATCAGGCCGGGGTCGCAGTGCTGGGCGAGGTTCCCGGTGGCTTCCCGACGCCGCGACTGCCGATGGCGCCGCTCGAGACGATCGTGACGCTGTTGCCCGGCGCCGCCATCATCGCGCTGCTGTCCTACCTCGAGGGCATCAGCGTCGCCCGGGCCATCGCGGCCAAGACCCGGGACCGGGTCGACCCGGACCAGGAGCTGATCGCATCCGGTGCCGCGAACCTGGCCGCCAGCGTGGTCCAGGCCTTCCCGGTCGCGGGTGGGTTCTCGCGGACCGCGGTCAACCACAGCGCGGGCGCACGCACGCCGCTGGCCAGCATCGTCACCGCCGCCGGTGTGCTGCTGGCCCTGTTGGTGCTCGCCCCGCTGTTCACCACCCTGCCGAACGTCGTGCTGGCGGCGGTCGTGCTCGTCGCGGTCGCCAAGCTGGTCGACGTGCGCGAGGCCGTTCATGCCTGGCGTGTCGAGTCGACCGACGGGGTCTCGCTGACGGTCACGTTCCTGGCGACCCTGCTCCTCGGCGTCGAGGTCGGCATCGGCATCGGTGTCGCGGTCAGTCTCGTGCTCTCGCTGTGGAGGGTCGGCATCCCCCGGGTGGCGGTGGCCGCGAGCCGGCCGGGTGAACTGCGCCTCGAGGTCGAGGGCGAGCTGCTGCCGGCCACGGGTACGCGACTGCTGGACGACATCGAGCGGCAGCTCAACGCGCCCGATCAGTCCCCGGTCGACGCCCTGGTGCTCGATCTCTCCGGCGTCCCGAGCGCCGACCTCTCGGGTGTCCAGGCGCTGGCAGTGATCGACGACGCGTGCCGTGGTGCGGGCGTCCGGCTGCGGCTCGCGGGCCTGCGCGAAGGCGTCCGTGCGCCGCTCGAACGCGCCCATCTGCTCGAACGCTTCATCGGACGGATCGAGCCGGCCCGCCTGCCGGCGGAGGACGACGAACCCGTCCGACCCTCCCACGCGATCGTGCGATGAGCGCGACAAAAATGTACGGACAATAGGAATGTCCGCACGTCGAGGGACGTTTTCTCGACGTGCGGGAACCACCCACCATGCTTGAATGCGACCAGAGGTACGTCATGCAGATCCTGACCATCGAAACCCCCTCGCTGGGTGACCGCAGCTACATCGTCAGCGACGGTTCCGTCGCCGCGGTCATCGACCCGCAGCGCGACATCGACCGCGTGCTCGACCTGCTCGAGCAGCACGGCCTGACCGTCACGCACGTCCTCGAGACGCACAACCACAACGACTACGTCACCGGTGGTGTCGAACTGGCGCGGGTGACCGGCGCCGCGTACGTGATGAATGCCGACGAGGATCTGCTCTTCGAGGTGCAGGGCATCCGCGACGGCGAGGAGCTGACCGTCGGAAAGCTCACCATCCGGGCGTTGCACACGCCTGGTCACACCCCGACGCACATGTCGTACCTGGTCACCGACGGCGTGCAGGAGGCGGTCTTCACCGGGGGGTCGCTGCTGTACGGCTCGGTCGGCCGCACCGACCTGATCTCCAAGGCGGCGACCGAGGAGCTCACCCGCGCCCAGTACGCGTCCGCGCGGCGCCTCGTCGCCGAGCTCGACGGTGAAACGACCGTGCTGCCAACCCATGGGTTCGGCAGCTTCTGCTCCTCGGCCGCTGCCGACGACCAGAGTGCCTCCGTCGACCCGAAGTACGGCGTGGAGACCTCCACCATCGCCGACCAGCAACAGGCCAACGTCGCCCTCACGATCACCGACGAGGACGAGTTCGTCCGCCTGCTGATCAGCGGCCTCGACGCCTACCCGCGCTACTACGCGCACATGGGCGGCCGCAACAAGGTGGGCCCTGCCGGCGTGGACCTCTCGCCGGCAACCGAGGCGGACCCGACCGAGCTGGCCCGTCGCATGCACTCCGGCGAATGGGTCGTCGACCTTCGCACCCGCACCGCATACGCCAAGGACCACGTCCGCGGCACCCTCAACGTCGAGGTCGGCAACTCGTTCATCACCTACCTGGCGTGGATCATCCCGTGGGGTACGCCGGTGACGCTCATCGGCGACACCCAGGACGAGGTCGACGAGGCGCAGCGCCAGATGGTCCGCGTCGGCATCGACCGGCCGGCCGCCCAGGCGACCGGTGGGGTGGACGCGTTCGGTGCCGGACTCGACCGCGGCTCGTACAAGACCGCGAAGTTCGACGAGCTGGCCGAGCTGTTGCAGCAGGACGCGCCGATCCACGTGCTGGACGTGCGCCGAAACGGTGAGCGCGAGGATGGCGGTCTGGCCGGTTCGTTCCACATCCCGCTGCACGAGTTGGTCACCCGGGTCGACGAGTTGCCGACCGAGGGCGAGATCTGGGTCCACTGCCAGTCCGGATACCGTGCCTCGATCGCGACCTCGATCATCGCTCGGTCGGGACGCGTGCCGGTGCTCGTCGACGACGACGCCTCGCGCATGGCGGAGCTCGACCTGCAGCTCGAGGCCGCCTGACCGACCCGGTCCACCAAGGAGCACCCATGGCCACGGCGGCCACCTCCCGCGACGAGACGCAGGGCGGGCGGCCGCTGTGGCAACGGGTGCTCGACGACCTCGAGCGGCGGATCGCCAACGGCGACATCGCGGGACGGTTCCCGACCGACCGCGAGTTGACCGAGCACTACGGCGTCAGCCGCCACACCGTCCGCGAGGCCGTCCGGCGGCTGCGCGCCCGCGGCCTGGTGGACCGCCATCGGGGGCGTGGGAGTTTCCTCAACACCGAACAGCTGACCCAGCCGCTCGGCGGGCTGTACTCGCTGTTCCGCGCGGTCGAGGCCCAGGGCCTCGAGCAGCACTCCGAGGTGATCTCGCGGGCGATCGTGCGCGACGCCGATGCCGCCGGCCGGCTCGGCCTTCCCCCGGGCGCCGAACTCGTGCTGATCGAGCGGCTGCGGTTCGCCGGGGAGGCCCCGCTGGCCGTCGACGCGGTGTGGTTGCCCCAGGACGTCGGACGCTCCCTGCTCGACGCCGACCTGTCACGCGCGGCGCTCTACGACCACCTGCACCGCGACGCCGACCTGCGCATCACCTCGGTCGACGAGACGCTGGAGCCACTGCTGCCGACCGACGAGTTGCGAGACCTGCTCCAACTCGACCCGGACGAGGTCTTGTTCCGGGTCCGCCGGCTCGGTCGCAGCGGTGACCGGCCCGTGGAGTGTCGCGTCACCCTGATCCGTGGCCAGCGGTTCGTCTACACCAGCGCCTGGCGGGCCGACGGTCATCCGGAGGGGCACACGGCGTTCGCCGCCGCGGAAGCCACTTCGGTCTGAGGGTCGCAGCCGGACCTTCGGGGCTCGCCGGCCCGCCGTCCGTGGCCAGCGGCGAGGGGTCATGACGCCCTGCGAACCAGGTGACGATGGTCCCGCGAGTTCGGGCCGTGTGCCACGCATGGCCGATACGTGACTGCCTAGGGTTGCTGTCATGCCCTCAGGAAAGGTCACGACCATGCGCAAAGTCGCATCCCTAGCCTCGATCGTGCTCGGCGTGGTGCTGATCATCGGAGGTATCGGCACCTGGGTCATGGTCAGCTCGATGCTGGCCGACCAACGCATCACCACTCCCGACGATGCCTGCCTGCCCGAACGGGACGTCCGCGGTCCGTTCACCGCGTACTGCCAGGCCAAGATCATCGAGACGCACGCCCTGGACTCGACCGGCGGGGCGACCTACGCCGAACTCGACCGTGAGGACCCCATGCGCAACGTCGCGATGAACGCGTCGTTCCTGCAGGCGTCGCTGTTCACCTCGGTCCTGGCCTTCGGTGTGTCGGCGATGGCCATCGCGATGGGGTTGCTGTTCATCCTCATCGGACTGGGCATCAAGGACGTCGCGGAGCGGACCGGGGCGGTCGCCCCACCCGCGCGGGTCTAGCCACCACGACTCGCCGGGGCGGACGGTGCTTGGTACCGTCCGCCCCACGCGGGGTCGCGACCTCGGTGGTGTGCGGTGACGGGCGTCCGTCGGTGACGTCCCCCGGTGAACCGGGTCAGGGCCGAGAGGCAGCAGCCCTAAGCCGTTCTCGGACGGGTACCGAGCCGGGCGCCCGTCGCCACACACCATCACGAGGGCGGCCCCGCGTGCGTCGCTGCCGGGTGGGGCGGCGCGCCAGGTCGCCAGCGCCCCGAGGTGTCCTGGTCCAGCGCTACCGTGTGGCCTCGCGCCCGCGTGTCGGGCGCACGGCAGCCCGGCATCCGTCGCAATGGGGTTGAACGCGTGGCCTACGTGTCGCTGTACCGCAAGTACCGCCCGCAGACCTTCGGCGAGGTGGTCGGCCAGCAACACGTGATCCAGACCCTGGTCCACGCCCTCGAGACCGACCGCCTGCACCACGCCTACCTGTTCACCGGCCCGCGTGGCACCGGCAAGACCTCGACGGCACGCCTGCTGGCCAAGGCGATCAACTGCGAGGATGGGCCGACGCCGGCCCCGTGTGGGACCTGCGAGCAGTGCACCTCGATCGCGGAGGGCAGTTCGGTCGACGTGATCGAACTCGACATGGCGTCGCACGGTGGCGTCGACGACGCCCGTGAACTGCGCGACCGGGCCCTGTACGCGCCGGCCCGGGCCCGCCGCCGTGTCTACATCCTCGACGAGGTCCACATGGCCTCGACCGCGGCGTTCAACGCACTGCTCAAGCTGATCGAGGAACCGCCGGCGCACATCCTGTTCGCCATGGCGACCACGGACCCACAGAAGGTGCTGCCGACGATCCTGTCGCGCGTGCAGCGCCTCGACCTGCGGCGCGTGTCCGCTCCCGACGTCGCCGGCAACGTGCGCCGGATCTGCGAGGCGGAGGGCTACACGATCGACGAGGGGGCGGTCGACGCGATCGTGCGCGCGGGCGACGGCTCACTGCGCGACACCCAGTCGGTCCTCGAACAGGTCCTCGCGTTCGCCGGGACCACGGTCACCGCCGAGGCGGTCGGCCAGGTGCTCGGCCACACGCCGGCCGACCGCGTCTTCGAAACCGTCGAACTCGTCGCCGGGCGGGATCTCGCCGGCCTGCTCGGCATGGTGCAGGGGTTGCTCGACGAGGGGCACGATCTGCGCCGTTTCACGCTCGACCTCGTCCAGCACCTGCGCGACCTGCTGGTGCTGCAGGTCGCTCCCGACCGACCGGACCTCGTCGACGCGACCGACGACCGGCGACGCCAACTGCAGGCACAGACCGTCGCGCTGCCGCGCGAGTCGCTGCTGCGCGCCGTCGGCCTGCTCGCCGAGACCGTGGTCGAACAGCGCCAGGGCTCCCCCCGGCTGCCGCTGGAGTTGACCCTTGCCCGGCTGGCGGTCCCCGGGGCGGCCGGTGACGTCGCCGGCCTCGCCGACCGGGTCGCGCGCCTCGAGGTTGGCCCACCGGTCGCCGGCGCCGGGACGGTCCAGGTTGCCGCAGAACGGCCCGCGCCGACTTCCGGCAGTGGGACGCGTGAACCGGTGCCGCCGCCCGAGGAGCCGGACGCGCCGGACGCGGCCACGCCGGAGTCGGTCGCACCGGAGCCCGCTGCTCCCGAACCGGAGCCTGAGCCCGGCGCAGCCGACCCGGAGCCCGAGCCGGTCGCCGCCGAGCCCGCTGCCGGTGGGGACCAGCGGGAATTGCTCGAGCGGAACTGGGAAGGCGTGCTGGAACTGGTCAAGAACCGCAGCCGCCGCTTCCACGCGGTGTTCCTGCAGGCCGACGTCGCCGGTGTGTCGCGCGGCATCGTGACGCTGCGCTACGCCAAGCGCTATGCCTCGTTCCATGCCCAGAACGCCGTCAAGGGCGAGTACGCCGACGCGTTGCGCGAGGCCATCGAGCAGGCCACGGGACTGCGCCTCAAGATCGACGTCGTGGTCGAGGGTGACGACGACCGCCGCCGCCCCGTGCCGCCGTCGGTGACGCCGGACGACGCCCGCACCCCGGTGCTCGACGACGCGGCCGAGGAGGCCGACGTCCGCGAGGCCGAGGCGTCCGTGGCGGCGCCGGCCGAGGCCGGCCGAACCGACGAACTGCTGGCCCAGGAACTCGGCGCCGAACTGCTCGAGGAGCGGCCGGCGCCCGGCGCCCCGTAGAGAGGACACCCCACATGTACGAGGGTGCCATCCAGGACCTGATCGACGAACTCGGTCGGCTCCCCGGCGTCGGGCCCAAGAGCGCGCAGCGGATCGCCTTCCACCTGCTGCAGACCGACACCACCGACGCGCAGCGACTCGCCGACGCCATCACGCGGGTCAAGGCGACCGTGCGCTTCTGCACGCGCTGCTTCAACGTCAGCGAGGCCGAGGAATGCCGCATCTGCCGCGATCCCCGGCGCGACGCGAGCGTGCTGTGCGTGGTCGAGGAGGCCCGCGACGTGATCGCGATCGAGCGCACCCGCGAGTACCGGGGCCGCTACCACGTGCTCGGCGGTGCGATCTCGCCGATCGACGGGATCGGGCCCGACGACCTGCACGTCCGTGACCTCGTCCAACGCCTCGACGCCGAACCGGTCGACGAGTTGATCATCGCGACCAACCCCAACGTCGAGGGCGAGGCGACCGCGTCGTACCTGTCGCGCCTGTTCGCGCCGCTCGGCGTCCGGATCACACGGCTGGCCAGCGGGCTGCCCGTCGGCGGCGACCTCGACTACGCCGACGAGGTGACCCTGGGTCGGGCGTTCGCGGGCCGCCGCGACATCGGCGCCTGAGCAAGGCGTCGTCCTGACGTCGGCCCCTCGAAGTGAAGCCACACGTCGACCCGCATAGGCTGGGGGTCGACGCAAGTCTCCTCTCCCACGAAGGCCCGCTCCCCGTGCCCATCGTCGTGCAGAAGTACGGCGGGACCTCCGTCGGCGATGTCGACCGCATGAAGCGCGTCGCCGACCGGGTCGCCCGCTCCCACCGCGGCGGCAACCAGACCGTCGTCGTCGTGTCCGCCATGGGCAAGACGACCGACGACCTGGTGTCGATGGCCGCCCGGATCAGCGACCACCCCCCCGAGCGCGAACTCGACATCCTGCTCACCTCGGGGGAGCGGATCTCGATGTCGCTGCTGGCGATCGCGCTGGCCGAACGAGGCGTCCCGGCCAAGTCGTTCACCGGCTCGCAGGCCGGCATCATCACCGACGCGGTGCACGGCAAGGCCCGGATCGTCGACATCACCCCGGGCCGCGTGCAGGGTGCCCTCGAGGAGGGCAACGTCGTCATCGTGGCCGGGTTCCAGGGTGTCAGCCAGGACACCAAGGACATCACCACGCTCGGGCGCGGCGGGTCCGACACCACCGCGGTGGCGCTGGCGGCGGCGCTCGGCGCCGACGTGTGCGAGATCTACACCGACGTCGACGGCGTCTTCACCGCCGATCCGCGCATCGTGTCCAACGCCCGCAAGCTCGACTTCGTCTCCTACGAGGAGATGCTGGAGATGTCGGCCCAGGGCGCCGGCGTACTGCAGGTCCGCTCGGTCGAATTCGGCAGAAACCACGGCGTGCGCATCCACGTGCGCTCGTCGTTCAGCTACACGGACGGCACCTGGGTCGGTCCGCAGGAGGACAAGATGGAGGACGCGATCATCTCCGGTGTCGCCCACGACACCTCCGAGGCGAAGGTCACCGTGCAGGGTGTCCCCGACACCCCGGGCGTGGCCGCCCGGCTGTTCGGTGCGCTCGGCGAGACCAACGTCAACATCGACATGATCGTGCAGAACGTCTCGCTCGACGGTCGCACCGACATCTCGTTCACGCTGCCGCGCGGCGACCAGGCCAAGGCGCTGGCCATGCTCGAGCCACTCGTCACCGAGATCGGGGCCGAAGGCATCCACGTCGACGACGACATCGCGAAGGTGTCGCTCGTCGGCGCCGGCATGAAGACCCATCCCGGCGTCGCCGCCAGGATGTTCGGCGCGCTCTCGGCCGCCGGCGTCAACATCGAGATGATCTCCACCTCGACCATCCGGGTGTCGGTCGTGGTGTCCAAGACCCAGGTGGAACAGGCGGTGCTGGCCGTGCACGACGCGTTCAACCTCGGCGAGGACCAGGTTCTCGAGGAGGGCAACTGATGGCAGCCAAGGTCGCTCTCGTCGGCGCCACCGGAGCGGTCGGACGCGAGATGCGCCGTCTGCTCGAGTCGCGCGACTTCCCCATCGACGGCGAGCCGGTCTACCTCGCCTCCGAACGCTCCGCAGGGACCATGCTGCCGTGGAAGGACGGCGAGGTCGAGGTGCGCGCCATCTCGCCCGACGCCTTCGACGGCGTCGACATCGCCCTGTTCTCCGCCGGCGCCAGCCGATCGAGGGAATGGGCACCCGTCGCCGCCGAGCGCGGCGCCGTGGTCGTCGACAACTCCTCGGCGTTCCGGATGGACGACCAGGTTCCCCTCGTCGTCAGCGAGGTCAACCCCGACGCGGCGCGCCAGCGCCCCAAGGGCATCATCGCCAACCCCAACTGCACGACCATGGTGCTGATGGTCGCGGCCAAGCCGCTCCACGACGCGCTCGGGCTGACCGAGATCGTGGCGACCTCGTACCAGGCCGCCGGCGGGGCGGGCCAGTCCGGGATCGCCGAACTGCTCGAACAGGCGGTCAAGCTGGCCCAGGACCCCGAGATGCTGCGCAGCGACGGCGCGGCCGCCGAGGCCGGCGTCCAGGCCGAAGCCTTCTCGAAGGCCATCGCCTTCAACGTGCTCGCCCACTGCGGCAACTTCACGGAGGGGCGCCACACCGACGAGGAGTGGAAGCTCGTCAACGAGTCGCGCAAGATCCTCTCGTTGCCCGCCCTGCGCGTGTCGCCCACCTGCGTCCGCGTCCCGGTCGTCGTCGGCCACGCGATCAACGCGCGCTTCACCTTCGCCGACCCCGTCAGCCGCGAAGCCGCCCTCGACGCCCTGCAGGGCGCACCGGGACTGGTGATCGTCGACGGCGTCGACAGCGAAGGCGAGACGCTGGCGTACCCGACGCCGTTGGCGGCAGCGGGCCGCGACGAGGTGTTCGTCGGTCGCATCCGCGAGGACCTCGCCGACCCGCACAGCCTCGACGCGTTCGTCGTGGGCGACAACCTGCTCAAGGGCGCGGCGCTCAACGCGATCCAGGTCGCCGAGCTCGTCCTGGCCGAGTAGGACGTACCGAACCGAGCTGGAGAGCTGCGCATGATCGGTCCTGCGCGCGAGACACGGTCGATCCGTGAGACGATCCACCCACCCGTCTTCGTGGCGTCAGCGGTCCTGATCCTGGCGTTCGTACTGTTCGCGGTCGTCGTGCCCGAGACGGCCGGTGACGCGCTCGGCGCGGTGCAGGGCTGGATCACCGAGACGTTCGGCTGGTTCCTGATCCTGGCCGTGATGCTGTTCCTCGGCTTCTGTATCTGGCTCGCCCTGGGGCGCTACGCCAGGGTCCGGCTCGGCCCCGACGACTCCACGCCTGACTACTCGACCGGGTCGTGGTTCGCGATGCTGTTCGCGGCCGGCATGGGCATCGGCCTGATGTACTGGGGCGTCGCCGAGCCCGTGATGTTCTACGCCTCGGACCCGCCGCGCTTCGAGCCCGGCACGACCGAAGCGGCACGTGACGCCATGTTGCACGCGTTCCACCACTGGGGATTCGCACCGTGGGGGATCTACGCGGTCATCGGCCTCGGCCTGGCCTACTTCGGGTTCCGTCATGGCCAGCCGCTCGCGATCCGCTCGTTGTTCCGGCCGCTGCTCGGCGACCGCGTCGAAGGCGGCCTCGGCAACCTGATCGACGTGCTGGCCGTGGTCGGCACGATGTTCGGGGTCGCGACCTCGCTCGGCCTCGGGGTCGCGCAGGTCAACGCCGGCCTCAACCGGGTGTTCGGGATCGCGATCTCCACCGGGGTGCAACTGGTGCTGATCGCCCTGATCACCCTGGTCGCCACCGTCTCGGTCGTGTCCGGTCTCGACAAGGGCATCCAGCGGCTGTCCCAGTTCAACATCGTCCTGGCCGCGCTGCTGCTGGGCTTCGTGCTGCTGGCGGGACCGACGCTGTTCCTCGTCGGTGCCTACGTGCAGAACACCGGCGCCTACCTCGGCGGCATGGCCGAACTGCTGTCGCGCATGGGCGTGTACGCCGGTGAGGACGGGCAGGGATGGCTCGGTGGGTGGACGATCTTCTACTGGGCCTGGTGGGTGTCGTGGTCGCCGTTCGTGGGGATGTTCATCGCCCGTATCTCGCGCGGGCGGACCATCCGTGAGTTCATCCTCGGCGTGCTCCTGGTTCCCTCGCTGGTCTCGTTCGGCTGGTTCACGGTGTTCGGCAACGGCGGCATCTTCTTCGAGGACGCGGGTGCCGGCATCGCCGACCTGGCTGACGAGGACTCCTCGCTGGCGCTGTTCGGGCTGCTCGAGCAGTTGCCGCTGGCCAACGTCGTGTCGATCGCCGCGGTGTTGCTGGTCATCACGTTCTTCGTGACCAGTTCCGACTCGGGTTCGTTCGTCATCGACATGCTGACCTCCGGTGGCGACCCCGACCCGCACGTCGTGACCCGCGTGTTCTGGGCCGTCACCGAGGGGCTGGTGGCGTCGGCACTGCTGATCGCCGGCGGTCTGACCGCGCTGCAGGCAGGTGCGGTGTCCACCGGACTGCCGTTCACCGTCGTGCTCGTACTGGCCACCTGGTCGATCGCGCGTGGACTCAAACGCGAGTTCGCAGGCGTCCCATCGGGGCGTCGTCCGGGACTACCCCCGGTGCACATGCGTGACGCCACCGACCGTGAGCGCGCCTTCCGGCGCCGTGAGCAGGAGTTGGCGCAGTTGCAGCAGGAGGTCGCGTTGCGTGAACGTGAGCTCGAGCTGCTCGAGCGCGAGAGGGTCCTCGGCGACGAACAGGCACCGCAGGACTAGGGCCGGGTCGGGTCTGTCTCGGCGCACCGGCAGGGCGAGGCACCACACTTCGGGCAGCCATCGGCGTAGCGGCGCGCGGCCTCGGCGAGGTCGACGCCGGTCATGTCGGCCAGCGTGACCAGCCAGGCGAGCACGTCGGAGAACTCCTCCAGGCGGCGCTCGGGGCCTTCGCGCCGGATCGCGCGCGACAACTCGCCGACCTCCTCGACGAACCAGGCGAACGTGCCCTCGACGCCACGGGCGCGGTCCTGCTCGCCGTACGTCGCGGCGATCGTGCGCTGCAGTTGTCCGAGGTCCACGCGCTGCTCCCTGGGTCGGCGGCGTGCAGCAGAGCACATCCGGGTGGCGCAGCCGGGCGCCCGGCCACCGCAACGGACCGGTGCTAGCGTCCCCGCCGGGAGACGCCCTCGCCGCGTCGAGGGTCGCACGCCGATGCCGACCGGTCAGCAGGACACGCGCAAGAAGGTTCGGGCCGTCCGTGGCCGGCGCGAACCATCGCCTATGGACACATCCACCGATGGTGGTCTCGGTGAGCGGCTGACGGCAGGACCGACGGCCCTCACCACCGACGACGCCGTGCACCTGCAGACGACGGCGGGCAACCAGGCGGTCAGCGGGCTGCTCGCCTCGCAGAGCGAGGGCTCGGCGAAACGCAAGCCGGGTGAGCTCGACGACACGGCGGAGTCGCCGAAGAAGAAGGGCCGCCAACGCAAGTACGGCCCCGGACGGCACGGCGACAAGAAGCACGAGCAGCAGCGGTTGAAGGCAGCGTTCGGCGTCGCCGTGACCGGCGACACGCACGAGTCCGAACATGCCATCGGCTACGAGCCGCTGTCCCAGACCGCCGACCTGCCCCGCGGCAAGTCCACACGGGCAAAGGAACTCGAGAACTACGCGCCTGCCTACCAGGAGGCGTACGAGCGTCACCGTGGCCACATCGGCACCGGCACCACGAACGAGGTCGACGCGTCCGGCTTCAACTCCCACACCTACCGCGACTCGCAGCGCAAGCTCGTCCAGGAGGGGGACGTGAGTTCGGCGGTCCAGCTCAACCAGCTCGGTTACGCCTTCGATCCCGCGTTCCGTGGGGACGACGAGGCCGAACGCATCGCCGACGACTCCTACGACGTCATGGTCGACAACCTGCACTCGCTGATGTATGCCGACGGCGACGACGACGCCAGCGTCGATGTCGACGCCGTCCAACGGGCCGAGATGTACCTCGCCAGGCGGGCGGCACGGACGGGCGTGTGGCCGACCGCCGAGGAGATCGCGGCGGCGAAGAAGAAGTTCGGGGTCGGCGCCTGAGCTCGCATGACGCGAACGCGCGGCACCGGGATCCGGTGCCGCGCGTCGACTCGCGTCACGTGGTCGGGATGGCCGGATTTGAACCGGCGACCCCCTCGTCCCGAACGAGGTGCGCTACCAAGCTGCGCTACATCCCGTCGATACGCGAAGTGCCCGCGATGGGGCGGCGGGAGCGTACACCGTCCCCTGCGACCCGCGCGAACCGCGAGCCTGGTGCCTGCCGGTCCGGACCGGTCTGCGCCGCCGGGCGTCAGACGGACAACTCCAGCAGCGTTGCCTCGGGACGGCATGCGAAGCGGAACGGCGCATAGCGGTTGTGGCCGAGTCCGGGGGACACGTGGAGCCACCGTCCGCGGTAACGCGACTCGCCGCGGGCCTGGTCGAGCGGCAGGTCGCAGTTGGCGACCAGGGCGCCGAGTCCGGGCAGCCGTACCTGGCCGCCGTGGGTGTGGCCCGCCAACAGCACGTCGTGGCCGGCCTCGACCAACACGTCGAGTGCGGCGAGGTAGGGGGCGTGCACGAGGCCGAGGTGCACGACGGTGTCCCCGTCGGTGGGGGTGAGGTCGCCGACCGGTGGGAGCACCGTGGTCGGCAGGTGGGGGTCGTCGAACCCGGCGACACCTATCCGACCAGCCGCCAGGTCGAGGACCCGGGCCTCGCCGTGCAGGGTCCGGTACCCGTAGCGGGCCAACCTCGTTTCGAGCCGCGCGGTATCCAGGCGTTGTCCGTGCACCCCTCGGGTCGGCGCGCGGAAGTAGACCGTCGGTGACTTCGGCACGGGCGCGAACACGTCGTTGCTGCCGAGCACCACCAGGCCCGGGCGGCCACCGGAGGTCAGCGGGGCCAGGGCATCGGCGGTGACGTCCTCGGCGCCCGTCGCGCCGAGGAGGTCGCCGGTCGCGACGACGAGGTCGTGGTCGAGGCGTGACAGCGAGCCGAGGAACCGCACACGGTGGTCCTGTCCGGGGACCAGGTGCAGGTCGCTGACGTGGAGGACGCGCAGCCGACCGTCGGCGGTGCGCGCCGGCTGTCGGAGGGCGCCAGGCAGGGCCAGGCGTCGTAGGCGGTACCAGCGCCGTTCGATCAACGTGCCGTACGCCACGCACGACAGGCCGACGGCGCCGACCGCGACGGTCGCCCGGGTGGCTCGAGACATGCTCAGCCCTGCCCGGGTGGGCCGCCACCGTCGGGCCCGCGGCCCT
This sequence comes from Actinomycetota bacterium, assembly GCA_018335555.1. Classification (GTDB taxonomy): domain Bacteria; phylum Actinomycetota; class Nitriliruptoria; order Nitriliruptorales; family Nitriliruptoraceae; genus Egicoccus. The sequence continues at coordinate 26,211 of JAGXST010000210.1, forward strand.
GACCGTCGCCGTCGTCGTCCTCGGTCGGGGAGGGCTCGGGCTCGGTCGGCTCCGTGGGTTCGGGCTCGGTCGGCTCGGTGGGTTCGGGCTCGGTCGGTTCCTCCGGTTCGGGTTCTTCCAGAGGCTCGCCACCGACGACGAGGACGACGACCACGCCCTCGCCG
>JAGXST010000211.1 GCA_018335555.1 Actinomycetota bacterium
GCGTCCGACTGGGCCAGCAGCAGGGCGGCGCAGTCGCGGTCGAGGCCCATGCGCTTCCAGTCGTCGACCAGGCACACCGTCGGCTGGTCCATGATCTCGAGCAGCGACGGGGTCAGCCCGGAGCGGGTGATCGCTGCGACGGCCCGACCGGCGGCGCCGAGATCGCCGAAGTAGGCCGCCATCGTGGCGGTCGCCTCGGGGGTCGGCCGCAATCGCACCCGCGCCCGGGTCACGATCCCGAGGGTGCCCTCGGACCCGATCAGCAGTTGTGTCAGGTCGAGCCCGGCGACGCCCTTGATGGTCCGCCGCCCGGTCTCGAACACGGTGCCGTCGGCCAGCACCACCTCGAGGCCAAGCACGTAGTCGCGGGTGACCCCGTACTTCACGCAGCACAGCCCGCCGGCATTGGTGGCGATGTTGCCGCCGATGGTGCAGAACGCCTTGCTGGCGGGATCCGGGGGATAGAACAGGTCGTGCTCGGCCGTGGCGAGGGAGAGGTCGGCGTTGAGCACGCCGGGTTCGACCACGGCCTGCTGGTCGTCGGGCAGGATCTCGAGGACGCGGTCCATGCGTTCGAGGCTGAGGATCAGCGAGCCGTCCAGTGCGCTCGACCCGGCGCACAGGCTGGACCCGGCGCCTCGGGGGATCACCGGCACGCGGTGGGCGGCGGCGATCTTCACCGCGGCCGCGACCTGCGCGGTGGTCTCCGCGAACGCGACCGCACGGGGATGACCCGGCGTGATCCACGTCGTGCGGTCATGGCGATAGGGCTCCATGACGTCCGGGTCGGTCAGGACCCGCGCGCCGCCCATCGCCTCGGCGAGCTGGTCGGCAAAACCGTCAACCACGGCCGACTCCTCTCGACACGGCGCACGCTGATCGTACGGTGCTGCTGTTGCCGGCAGGCCCGCGGCCGACGAGATGCACAGGCGAGTTCCGGCTGCTCCGGCCCGGCTGGCCGCCGGCCGGCGGTACCTTCGGTCGGACGGGGCCCATCACGCCCGCCAGAACGGCGCACCGTTGATCGTCGAAGACATCGAGGGGCCGGCACCTCCATCGGACGCGAACCCGGACGCCGACGTCGTCGCGAACGGGGTCACGCGTCAACTGCTGCACGCCGAATCGGCCGCCGAGGTCCGCGACATCCTGCTGCACGCGGTGCGCCAACTCGGGGGCACCACCATCCTCGCCGCCGACGCCGACGACGTCGAGTCCCTCCCGGTGGATGTGAGCCTCGGAGCCGGTCAGCCCCTGCTGCCGATCGCCGTGCCGGGCTCGGCAGCACGCGCGAACCTCGAACGACACCTCCCCCGCCTCGTCGCCGACGCTCGGCGGGCGCTGGATCTGATCTCTCGTGCCGAACGACTCTCCCTGGAGGCGACGACCGACGGTCTGACCCGACTGGGGAACCGCACCAGTTTCATGCGTCTGCTCTCGCGCAGCGACGCCGATGACGTGATCGTCGCGCTCGACCTGGACGGGTTCAAGGAGGTCAACGACAGGTACGGCCACGCCGCGGGCGACCAGGTGTTGCGCGACTTCGCGGCCTGCCTCGTCGACCACCTGCGAGCGGGCGACCACGCCCTGCGTATCGGCGGCGACGAGTTCGCGCTCGTGCTCCGCGGTACCGACATCGCGGGCGCCGACGCCCTGGTCGACCGGCTGCGCACGGCCTGGCACGAGCGGCGCACCCACCCCGTCGGCTTCTCCGCCGGCCTCGCACGCAACCTCTCGACGCCGGCCACGACCCACGAGGCCGCCGACCGTGCCCTGTACGCCGCGAAGGGCGCCGGCAAGGACCGCAGCTCCGTCGCCGAACCGGGCATGGACGAGGACCCTGGCCGCCGATGATCGCCGACCGCGTCACCACACCGGCGGATCCACCGGCTGAGATCGCCCCCGCGGTCGCCCGCTTCCTCGAGTTGATCGAGCACGGCAGACCCGAGGCGGCCGTCGAACTCGTCCTGGAACGGGTCCACGACGGGGAAACGGTCACGGAGACCGTCCAGCGTCTATTGGCCCCCGCGCAACGCCAGGTCGGCGCGTACTGGCAGCTTGGCAGCTACACGGTGACGCAGGAACACGTGGTCAGCGGGGTGGTCGACGACCTGCTCGGCCTGCTCAGCGTCCATACGGCCCAGCCGACCGCCGAGCACACCGTTGCGCTGGTGTGCGCCGAGGGCGAGTGGCACACCACCCCCGCGCGGATGGCCGCCCTGTGCCTGCGCGACGCCGGTCTGCGGGTGCAGTTCCTGGGCGGCTCGCTGCCCCCGGAGCACCTGGGCGCCTCTCTGCGGCAACTGGCACCACGTGCGGTGGCCATCAGTTGCACGCTGCCACTGGCGTTGGGCGGCGTGCCTCCCCTGGTCGACGCCTGCCGCGATCACCAGATCCCGACGCTGGCCGGCGGCAGTGGCTTCGGTCCGGACGACCTGCGCTCGATACGTCTGGGTGCCGACGGGCACGCCGTGGACATCGGGACGGCGATCGACCGACTCACGGAATGGCTCGACCGACCGCCACCGCCTCCCCCGAGCGGCAGCGTCGTGGTGGCCGACGTCGAGCGGGCGTCCATCGCCGCCGAGCGCACCAGCCTCGTCGACGCGAGTTACCGGCAACTCGAGCGGCAACTGCCCGCCATGGCTGGCTACGACGATCGCCAACAGCGCCACGTCCGACGCGATCTCGACTACATCCTCCAGTACGTCGACACCACGCTGCTGGTCGACGACCAACGGATCTTCGCCGACTTCATGGGCTGGCTCGGGGCACTGCTCGAGGCGCGCGGCGTTCCCGCCGCCGTGCTCGACGTCTCGCCGGAGACGGTGCTCGGTGCCCTGCCGCGCGACCTCGCCCGAGCCCGCACGGTGCTCGAGCGTGGCCTCGCGTCACTGCAGGACCGCTAGCCGGTCGATCCGGCTCAGCCGGTCATCTCGTCGATGTAGTCGTAGGCGCGCATGATGAACGCCGCCATCTGGTCACGGCGGGTGTGGTCGCCCGGCCCGTAGCGGCCGTCCCCATAGCCGACGCTGATCCCCTGCTCGCCCAGGGCATCGATCGCGGCCCTGTGGACGTTGTTCGAAGGCACGTCCGAGAACAGTCCGGCTCGGCGGGCGGCCGGCGGCTGCGAGCCGTCGACGCTGCCGTTGTCGACGTAGTCGATCGCCCGGGCGATGAACGACGCCATCTGCGCCCGGGTCACCGGGGCGCCCGGGTCGTAGCGGTCGGCGCTACGCCCATGGACGACCCCGGCCCGCGCGAGCTTGTGGATGCTCTCCCAGTGGGCGGTCTGGCGCCCGACGTCGTCGAACTGGCTCCGTGCCGCCGGCAGGTCGCGTTCGAGTTCGATCAGGTTGGCGATGAACGTGGCCATCTGGGCCCGGGTGACGCTGCGGGGCGACCGGTAGGTCCGGTCGGGATACCCCTGGGCGATGCCGTGTTCGGTCATGCACAGCACGTTGCGGATGTGGGGGTTGGAGGACTGCAGGTCCGAGTAGGGGTTGACGTACAGGGCCGACTCGCTGCAGACACGGTCCGTGCCGCGAGCGACGAGTGCGGCGGCCGTCAGGCTGCCGACGCCCTGGCTGAACACCCGTGCCCGCGGGATGTCCGGGTCGTCGACACCACGCTGGTCCCACAGGTGCTGCCAGGTCTGCGCTTGCTGGTCGGCCGTCTCGGCATCCTCCCAGTAGCCGGGCCCGAAGATTCGGTCGACCTGGACCCTCGCCTGGCGGTCGGGGAAGGTCGGCGTGCCGTAGCCCACCAACGACCCGGCGCCGGCGGCGCCGCCCGCGAGCGCGACCACCCGGTAGTAGTACGTCGTGCCGACGTTCACCTGGCTGTCGACGAAGCACCGGCCGCTGTGGCTGGCGCCGGGCCAGCTGGGCACGTTGGGCGCCTGGCAGGCGACGCCACCGGTCTGGGTGCGCAGCGTGCCCGCCCCGATCGTGAACGCCGGGTCGGTCGAACGGTGGATCGCGTAGCCGCTGGCGCCAGGGACCGGATCCCACGCGATACGCAGTTCGTCCTGCAGGTCGGTGACCCGCACGTTCTGCGGGGCGTCCACGTCGGCGAGCACGTCGCCACCGGTTTCGGGGATGCCGAACGACGAGGGCGTCGACGCCGCGCCGTAGTAGGCCGTCAGGCCCGGCCCGGTGTCGACGTAGACCGGCGAGACCTGGATCTGCAGGCTGTCCTCGAAGGTCCCCCGGACGAAGACGGTGTTGGTGTTGCGGACCGGCGTGGCGCTCGGGCCGACCGCGAGTTCGATCTCCTGGCGGGCGACCACCCGGTCGGCCTGGTCGCCCCCTGCGTCGGGGTCGGGGTCGGCGAAGACCGTGACCTGTGCGGTGACGCCGATCACCTGACCGGTGAGGTTCGGCGTGCTCCACCACCAGTCGAACACGAGGTTTCCGTCGATCTGCCCGGTGTAGTCCCCGTGCCAGGTGATGGCGAGTGGGTTCCAGGGCTGGTCGTCGTTGGCGAGGGAGGTCGTCGCCGTCTGGGTCGCCGGCGGTTCGCCTGCGGGTTCGTCGGGCCCGAAGGTGCCCTCCATGGCCACCGCGTCACCCGGGCCGCCCTGGAAGTACAACTCCTCGGCGATCTCCACCTCGGTGCTGGCGGCGTCGGTCTGGGTGCGCGGTGCGGCCCAGGTGGTCACCCCCTCGAGTGCCCGTGGGTAGGTGGCGGTCCCGTGCAGTTCGACCGTGTCGGTGCCGCCGCCACTGCGGTTGATCCGGGTGTCGGGCAGGTTGGTGATCCGGGTCGCGTTGACCTCGACGTCGTAGCTGAAGCCTTCGGCGCGCTCGGTCTCCTCGGTGTTGTCGTTGTCCTGGCACGGCTGCGCGGTGCCGCCGGTGCGGTGGGTCACACGCAGCGACCAGTCACCGGCCTCGGGTGCGGCGAAGGACACCGACCGGCTCGTCGCCGGTGGTCCGACGTCGTCGATGATCGCGTCGGTGTGCACCAGCCCCGCCGACTCGGCGACCGGGTACGTGCGGGTCGGGCCGGGCTCGTCGGTGGAGTTGGCCGGGTCGTGGCCAGGACGGAACAGTTCGAGGTAGAGGTTCGCTTCCGGGTGGTAGGCGCCCCACTCGACGTCGACCGTCAGTTCGTGGGCGCCGGGCGGCACCGCGAAGGTGGTCACGCCGGCCTGGTCCTTGAGCGTGTAGCTGCCGACGCCGGTGCAGCCGACCTGCCGGCCGATCAGCGTGTCGCCGCCGGGGTGCTTGCCGCTGACATAGTTCGGCGCCGGAGTGCCGACGGGGATCCAGGCAGGCTCGGTCTGCCCGTCACCGGCGTAGGTCAGCGCGAGTTCGATCGCGGCGGGAACGTCGAGTCGTCCCGCGCCCTGCTGTTCGGCAGGGTGGCCGGGCAGCGGGGCGGCCGAACGCTCGAGGATGTCGAGGAGTTCGTCGGCGCTCGGGTCACGGCGGTGTGCGTCACGGAACGCCTCGGCCACCAGGGCGGCGGCACCCGTGACGTGCGGCGCGGACATCGAGGTGCCCTGCAACGGCTCGTAGCAGCCCGAGGGGTTCGGGCTCCCGGTCCGGCAGGTCGCCGCGTTGGCGCTCATCGCGTTGATCACGGCGCCGGGGGCCACGATCCCGGGGCGGTAGACGCCGATGTCGAAGGCCCGCGCGAGACGGCGGTCGTGGTTGTCGTAGGCGATCGCCTCGTCGTCGGCGCCCGGGTGCGGCGCGGCGGGACGGCCCACCGAGGAGAAGGCCGTGATGCCGTCGGTCTTGGTCGAGGCACCCACGCACAGCACGTACGGGCTCAGGCACTGCACCCCGAGCGTGTTGTCCTCCGGGCCGGAGTTCCCGGCGCTGAAGACCGGCAGCATGCCCACCTCGTTGGCGCGCTGGTAGGCGATCGCCTGCGGGTCGTCGGGGTTGTAGTCGCTGCCGATGCCACCGCCGAAGCTGTTGTTGATCGCCACGATGTCGTTCTCGCCGGCCTCCTTCTTGGTGATGAGGTCGTCGTAGGCGGCGAGGATGTCGGTGTTGAGCAGCGACGCGGCGACGTTCGCGGCGTAGCTGCGGATGCGGGCGTCGGGTGCCATGCCGATCGTGGCGTGGGCATCCTCGCGACCACCGCTCGCCGCGCCGGTGCCGGCCATGGTGCCGGCGACGTGGGTGCCGTGGCCGTTGTCGTCGACCGCGGACGCCGCGTCGGTGCTGCATGCCACCAGGCCGAGTGTCCCGGTCGCGCTGGCGTTGCAGAACTCGATCAGGTTGGCGAAGTCGAAGTGGGTGCCGTCCGCGCCGGTGTCCACCACGCCGAGTTCGACGCCTGCCCCGGTGTAGCCGTGGTCCTCCCAGACCTCACGGGCGCCGGTCACCCACGTCGACTCCTGCATGTGCAGCTGCAGTTCCTCCTGCGCCCAGACGCTGCGGACCTCGGACATGTCGCGCAGGGTCACCAGCTGCGCCCCGCTGAGGCCGTCGACGAGCAGCATCGACAGCGCCTCGAGGCGGGTGCCGGTCACGCCGGCCGCCTCGATCGCGGCCAGGCCGGACGGTCCGTGCGCGCTCACGATGGCCGTCGCCCTGGTGCCGAGTGGCGTACCGCCCGACGACAGCAGTTCGGACGCCAGCGCCGGGTCCACCACGGTTGGCCTCAGCGACGCGGTGGACGTGGTGGCGTTCGCGGCCGGCGGCGGTGCCGCCAGGAGCGCCAGCACGAGCGCGAGGGCCGTGACGAGCGAGACGATGGTGGCGGTGGACGGCGACGCGGTGCGCATGGTTCCCTCTCCGACGGGAGACGCGGAGAGGTCGCCCGTTGCCACCCCATTCGCCGGTTCAGGCCGTGGTTCCTGCCGCGCCGCGCCTGCTGCGCACACTCGGCCCGCGCGTGGCGTCGGTTACCGCGGCACCGACGACCGACGTCAGGTCGCAACGGCATCTCCGGGCTAGGACGATCGCAGCAGTGCTGTGCCCGCCGGGTCGAATGCGTCGGGCTTCGGAGTGGCCGGACTGCCGTCGGTACGCTGCGCCGCACCTTCCCGCCCCCGTAGCTCAGTGGATAGAGCGTCGGTTTCCTAAACCGTGCGTCGCAAGTTCGATTCTTGCCGGGGGCGCCAGACAGCACGGACCCGGCGAACTCAGGCCAGGCGGCGGGCGCCGTCGGCGGCACGGCAGCGGTGGACCTGCAGCCGCCGGGTCGGGAAGTCGCGCTCATAGCCGTCGGCCAGCGCCGCCTCGACCGGCTCGACCAGCTCCTCGCGGACCAGGGCGATGACGGCGCCACCGAAGCCGCCACCGGTCATCCGTGCGGCGGTGGCACCCCCGTCGACGGCCAGTTCGACCAGCCGGTCGAGTTCGGGGATGGTCACCTCGTAGTCGTCGCGCAGGCTGGCGTGGCCGGCGACGAACAGCAGCCCGAGGTCGTCGAGCCGACCCTCGGCCAGCGCTGCCTCGGTCTGGCGAACGCGCTCGTTCTCGGTGACGACGTGGCGCAGTCGACGGGCGGGGACGTCGTCGAGCCCGGCGAGCAGGTCGTCGAGGTCCTCGACCCCGATCTCGCACGGCCGTCGACCGTCCAGCACGTGGAGCGCCTGCCCAAGCTCCGCCGACCGTTGCGCGTAACCGGACGTCTCGAGTTGGCGTCGAACACCGGAGTCGGCGATCAACAGCACGTGGTCCGCAGGCAGTGGCACGAAGCGGTACTCGAGCCTGCCGCAGTCGAGCAGCACGGCATGGTCGGCACGCCCGAGCACGGACGCCGCCTGGTCCATGATCCCACTCGGCACGCCGACGGCACGTCGTTCCGCGCGGCGGCAGGCCGCGGCGAGGTCGAGCGGCGCGAGTTCGAGGTCCGCCGCAGCCGCCAACGCCGTGGCGAGCACCACCTCGAGTGCCGCGGACGACGACAGGCCCGCGCCCTGGGGCAGGTCGCTGCGCAGTTCGCCGTGCATGCCGACGGGTGTCCGATCGAGGTCGGCGAGTTCTGCGGCGACGGCGGCCACGAATCGGCCCCATCCCCGCTCCGGCACCTCGCTGCCGTCTGCGCGCAGCCGTACCTTGCCCTCGGCGTCCGCCGAGACGAGCACGATCTCGTCCCCACCGAGGTCGGCATCGAGGGTCACGCCGCGGTCGATCGCAACGGGCAGGACCAGCCCGTCGGTGTGGTCGGTGTGTTCGCCGATCAGGTTGGCCCGACCGGGGGCGAAGAAGCGCGGCACTCGTTGGCCCTGACTGTCCGACACGGCGTAGGGTTCGGCCGCGCGACGATAGCCAAGCCCGACCGAGTGGAGTTCGCAGATGCGGTTGCTGGTCACGGGCGGGGCCGGGTTCATCGGCGCGACGACCGCAGCCGCGCTGATCGACGCGGGCCACGAGGTGACGGTCGTCGACGACCTCTCCTCCGGCCACCGCGACGCGGTCCCGGCGGCCGCCACCTTCCACCGCGCGGACGCCACCGACGCCGACGCGATCCGTCCGATCGTGGCCGACGGCGGCTTCGACGGCTGCCTGCACTTCGCGGCGCTCATCGAGGCCGGCGAGTCGATGCGCGCGCCGGAACGCTTCTTCTCGGTCAACACCGCCGGCAGCGCCACGTTGCTGCGGGTACTCCTCGACCACGGTGTCGGACGGTTCGTGCTGTCGTCCACCGCGGCCGTCTATGGCGAACCCGCGTACACGCCCATCGACGAAGCGCACCCCCTGCAGCCGACCAACGCCTACGGCGAGTCCAAGCTGCTGGTCGAGCGCATGTTGGCATGGCACCAACGCATCCACGGGCTGCGCATCGCGAGCCTGCGCTACTTCAACGCCGCCGGTGCGACACCCGGACGCCCGGAGCGCCACGACCCCGAGACCCACCTCGTACCCCTGGTCCTGCAGGTCGCCGCCGGACGCCGCGCGCGCGTGGCGATCTTCGGCAACGACTACGAGACACCGGACGGGACCGCCGTCCGCGACTACGTCCATGTCGCCGACCTCGCCGACGCCCACGTCCTCGCCGTCGAGGCCCTGGACGACCATCCGACGCTCACGTGCAACCTCGGCAGCGGTCGCGGCTACAGCGTCCGCGAGGTGATCGAGGCCGCCCGGGAGGTCACGGGACACGCCATCCCGGCCGGCGATGCCGAGCGTCGCGAGGGCGACCCGGCGGTGCTGGTCGCGTCGGCCGACCGTGCCCGGTCGTTGCTCGGCTGGCAGCCGAAGCGCACCGACCTCGCCACGATGATCGGCGACGCCTGGCGCGAGTGCGACGCGCAGGACGGGACCCGGAGATGAGCATCGAGCAGGTGCACCGCACGACGCTGTGCCACGCCGACGGCCGCTACCTGCTGCTGTACGGCGACCACGGCGGTGACGAACTGGCGCCGTTGCCGGTCGGCGAGCACCCCCCGCTCCACCTGAGATGGAACGCGCTCGACGCGCGATGGACCGCCATCTCCCCGGCCCGAAACACCCGCCCGCAGACGGCGCCGACGGCCGACGCCGCGGCGCCGTCCTGCCCGCTCTGCCCCGGCGGCCCCGAGGTCCCGTTCGCCTACGAGGCGGCGGTCTTCGAGAACCGTTTCCCGACGCTGCTGGCCGACCCGCCTGCGGCCCCGGACCTCGACGGGGACACCGCGCCCTCGGTGGGTCGCTGCGAGGTCGTGCTCTACACCCCGACGCACACCGGTTCGCTGGCCACGCTCGAGCCGCGGGAACTCGCCAGGGTCATCGCCATCTGGGCGGACCGGTCGCAGGCGTTGTGGGCCGTCGACGAGCACCGGCACGTCCTCGTCTTCGAGAACCGTGGCGAAGGTGTCGGCGCCACCCTGGCGCACCCGCACGGGCAGATCTACGCACTCGGCCACGTCCCGTCGCTGGTGCGCAACCGGCTCGAGGCGCTCGCCGGTCACCGCGCCGCACACGACACGTGCCTGACCTGCGATGTCGTCGAGCGGGACACGGCGAGCGAGCGGGTCCTGCTCGATCTGCCCGGCTTCGTGGTCGCGGTGCCGTTCGCGCCGGACTGGCCGTACGAGATCCACGTCCGCGCGAAGCGGCACGGGGTCCGACGGATGCACGACCTCGACGCGGCCGAACGCCGCGACCTCGCCGTCTCCCTGCGCGACGTCGTCAGCCGCTACGACCGACTGTTCGACGAGCCGATGTCGTACATGATGGTGTGCCAGCAGGCGCCCGCGGCAGAGGACGGCACACCGGCCGAGGATTGGCACCTCGCCTTCGAGTTCCTGCCGCCCAACCGGGCCGCCGACCGGACCAAGTTCCGTGCGTCGGTCGAGACCTCCACGGGGCTGTTCATCAACGACACGATCCCCGAGATGTGCGCCGCCATGCTCGCCGAGGTGATCACCGACGCCCGCGCCGTCACCTTCCCCGAGATCAGCGTCGGCGCGGGCTGACGGGCCCGCCCCGCGGGCGGCTCGCGTCAGGTGTCAGTCGGCCGGGGGCGGGAGCGGCCGGCCGTCGGGGCCAAGGAGCGGCATGGCGCCGGTGTTGACCTCCTCGCGGGCGTGCTCGTGTGGCGTCAGGTCGATCGCACCGCCCTTGCCGGTCTCGCCCGTGCCGTCGGTGTCGGCCATGCCGTCGCCGGTGTGCGTACCCATCGAGGGATCGTCCGACTGGTGCAGGTCGGAGCGGGCGGATGCCTCGCCGACCTCGTGCGGGTCGGTTGCGGCGGCCTGGTGCGCGTCGTGGGGCGCGTCAGCCTGGGGCGCGTCGGCCTGGGGCGCGTCGTCCTCCTCGACGAGTTCCTGGAACGGCGTCGGCGGGGTCTCGTCCGAGCCGAACTCGCCGCGGTTGAGCATCGTCTCGAACAGGTCACGCGAGGCCAGCAGCGCCGACCGCAACTGCTCGGTCGACAACTCGCCGTCGTCCTCGCTGCGGGTGGTGCGGTAGCGCTCGATGGCCGAGGGGTGGTCGACGGAGAGGTCGGCAAGACGCTGCTCACGCGCCGCGTCCGGGTAACCCCTTGCGATCGCGATCTCGTCGATCAACTCGTCGGCCTGGCGCAGCGAGGCGTGGGGGGCGTCGAGGAAGTTGGACTGGATCTCGTCCCAACGGGCACGGAAATCGTCACGCTGGTCGGCGGGAACCGGACGGATCGAGAAAGAAGCGCGGCGCTGCTCGCGGGCGAGCAACTCGTCCTCGGCTGCCTTGCGCGACCGGGATGCGCCGACGGTGCGGTCGTACTCCGAACCGAAGCGCTCCCGCAGGTGCTTGCGGGTCTCTTCGCGCTTCTTGCGCTTCTTGGTCATCACGATGGCCACCACCACGAGGGCGACGACCACCACGACGGCAAGAATGATCCACACGATGGGATCGACAGCGGACAGGTCCATGGCGCACTCCACGACTGGGGACCGCCATGGTGCTACGCGCGGTTCCGGGCCGACCCGTCCGTGTGGTGGTGTCGGCGCGGGCCGGAATGGCCATATATCGCGCGGCCACCACCGTTCGTTCGGTGACGATCAGGCCTCGACGTCGTCCTCGGGCAGTTCGACCTTGCGGAACAGCGGTGTCGGCTCGCCCAGCGTGGTGCCCGCCGACACCTCGCGCCGTTGCCAGCCGGTGGCGTGCAGGTCCTCGCCGTGGCCGAGCCAACCGCTGACCGTCGCCGCGGCGAACGGCGTGAACGGGGCGAACGCCAGGTTGCAGCCGCTGATCGCCTGCAACGCCGTCCACAGGGTGGTCCCGGTGCGGGCGAGGTCGGTCTTGGCGGTCTGCCAGGGCTCGGTCGCGTTGAGGTAGGCGTTGACCTCCTGTGTCGCGTCCAGGGCCTGCTTGAGCGCCGCGCGCAACTCCACCTGCTCGAGCAACTGCGCTTCGGCGGCGAGGTTGTCGTCCACCGTGGCCAGGATCGCGAGGTCGCGGTCATCGAGCTCACCCGGTTCGGGCACGACACCGTCGAAGTTCTTGCGGGTCATCGCCAGGACCCGGTTGACGAGGTTGCCCCATGCCGCGACCAGTTCGCCATTGATGCGGCGGACCAGTTCGTCCTCGGTGAGGTCGGTGTCGTTGTACTCGGGCAGGATCGTGGCCAGGGCGTAGCGCAACTCGTCGGGCTGGTAGTCGTCGAGGTAGTCCAGCAACGACTTGCCGACACCGCGCGACTTGGACGCCTTGGCGCCGCGGAAGGTGACGTACTGGTTGGCGGGCACGTTGGTCGGCAGGTTGAGCGGCGGCGAGTCGGCGGTCGCCGAGCCGAGCAGATAGCTCGGCCAGAACACGGCGTGGAACGGGATGTTGTCCTTGCCGACGAAGTAGTAGGACTCGGCGGCGGGGTCGAGCCACCAGGCCTTCCAGGCGTCGGGGTCGCCCGAGCGCTGCGCCCACTCCTTCGACGCCGACAGATAGCCGATGACGGCCTCGAACCACACGTAGATGCGTTTCTCGGACTTCTCGGTCGAGATGTCGAGTTCCGGTGGGATCGGGATCCCCCAGGCGAGGTCGCGCGTGATGGCCCGGTCGATCAGTCCCTCGCGCACGAACCCGAGCGCCCAGTTGATGACGTGGCCACGCCAGCCCTCGCGGCTCTCGAGCCAGGTGAGCAGGTCGTCCTGCAGCTTGGGGAGCAGGATGAAGTAGTGCTCGGTCTCGCGCGGCTCGGGGGTGGCCCCTGTCAGCTTCGAGCGCGGGTCGATCAGGTCGATCGGGTCGAGGGTCTTGCCGCAGTTGTCGCACTGGTCACCGCGGGCGTCCGGCGAGCCGCAGTTCGGACAGGTGCCCTCGACGTAGCGGTCGGGCAGGAACCGGTTCGCCTCGGGGTCGAAGAACTGCTCGGTGGTCTTCGTGTCGATGTAGCCGTTGGCGTGCAACGCCCGGAACAGCTCCCACGTGACCTCGCGGTGGTTGTCGGTCATCGTGGTGGTGAACAGGTCGAACGAGATCCCGAGCCGCTCCCACTGCTCGTGGAACCTCGGGTTGAACCGGTTGACGATCTCGGCCGGTTCGACCCCGTCCTGTTCGGCCTTCACCGTGATCGGTGTGCCGTGCGCATCGGTCCCCGACACCATCAGCACGCGGTTGCCACTGATGCGGTGGTAGCGCGCGAAGATGTCGGCCGGCAGGTAGGCGCCGGCGATGTGGCCGAGGTGCGACAGGCCGTTTGCGTACGGCCAGGCCACGGCGACGAGGATGTGGCGGGGGGCGGGGGTGTCGGAAGCGCTCATGCGCACGAGCCTATCCCCCAC
>JAGXST010000212.1 GCA_018335555.1 Actinomycetota bacterium
CAACGGCGAACGCATCCGCGACCTGCCCGCCGAGGAACTCGCGCACCGGCTGGTGCCGTTCCTCGACGGCACGTACGGCGAGGAGGTGCTGGTCGACTCGCCGCCGACCGAGTCACAGCTCGCCGTGCTGACCGGGCTGGTGCCGCTGGTGCAGGAGCGCATGCAGCGCCTCGACGAGGTGCAGCGCTACGCGCCCGCGTTCCTGCAGGACACGGTCGAGTTCGACCCCGACAGCGTCGCGAAGGTCTTCGGCAAGGCCGGGTCGGTCGAAGCGATCGAGGCGGCACGCCGTGTCCTGCCCGAGGTCGACTGGACGGTCGAGGCGATCGAGGCCGCGTTCCGTGCGCTGCCCGAGGAACTCGGCATCGGGTTCGGCAAGGTCGCCCAGCCGATCCGCGTCGCCGTGACCGGTTCGTCGGTCAGCCCGCCGCTGTTCGAGTCGGTCGAGCTGCTCGGCCGTGAGCGCACCCTGGCCCGCCTCGACGCCGCCCTGCCGGTCGCACGTGAGGCGCGAAACGAGTAGGGAGCCATGGTCGCGGTGGGGGATGGATCGTCGGACGTCCTGGTCCGTGAAGCGACGCCGGGCGACGCTCCCGCCGTCGCCGGGTTGCTGGATGCCCTCGGCTACCCCGACGGCGTCGAGGCCGTGCGCGATCGCCTGACCATCTTCGCGGCGTACGAGCGCGACGAGGTCCTGGTCGCCGAACTCGATGGCGCGGTCGTCGCCTTCCTGGCGCTCAATGTCACGCCGACCTTCGCGGAAGCCGGCTGGGTCTCGCGCATCACCGCATTCGTGGTGGCGCCCGACGTGCGCCGGGCCGGTGTGGGCATGGCACTCATGGACGAGGCGGAACGGCGCGCCACGGAGGCAGGTAGCCGGCTGATGCAGATCAACTCAGGGCGCAGGCCCGAACGGGCGGCGGCGCACCACTTCTACACCTCGCTCGGCTATCGGGACCAGCACGATCACCACGTGCTCTACGACAAGCGGCTGAACGCGCGCGGTGAGGGCTGACAGATCGTCGCGCTTTGCGACATCGTGAGCGGGCACGTACCCTTCCCGACCGCGCACCGAGCACGGCGGCCGAGCGTCACCCGGGGACCAGGATCCGGGACCGACGACGCGAGGAACACCGACCGCCGAGACCGGTGCCGAGCCCTTTCGGGGGTGGTGTAATCGGTAACACGGCTGGTTCTGGTCCAGTTATTGAGGGTTCGAGTCCTTCCCCCCGAGCTGGTCGATCAGCGCGCGAGCGCCGGTTCGACCAGGAGACCGACTTTGCGTTAGTCTCCGCCCGCCTCGCCCCGGCAAGGCACCAGCAAGTCCTACGCGCCCCCGTCGTCTAGCGGCCTAGGACGCCGCCCTCTCAAGGCGGTAACGGCGGTTCAAATCCGCTCGGGGGTACGTCTTTACTACTCCGAGAGGCCCCCGTCCTGCGGGGGCCTCTCGCCGCTTCGACTGCTGTGGCACCTGTCTGCTGCCAGTCGCTCAGGGGCGTAGCGAGCCAGCATCGCGAACGGCGAACGCCACTTTGTCGGCGATCCGTTGTCCCTTCGGGTGCGCCGTCGTCCACAATTCGAGGTTCTCGAGGCGGTTGTCGGTCCGGATGCCGTTGACGTGGTGGACGACCTCGTCCGCATACAGCGGCCGTCCGAGATGACGGGCCATGATCAGGCGATGCTCGAGGACCGACGCGGCGCCGGGCACGAGCCACTGGTCAGGCCCCGGCACCTGGATCTTCCAGTAGCCGTGGCTGAGCGAGCCTTCGCCCGTCACGATCCGGATGGGCTTATCGGGCTGTACCTCGCCCGTGTTGAGCAGTCGGCGGTAGTGCGTGTTGCACAACCCTCGGGCATAGCGTTGGCGATCGCAGCCATCGACACTGCAGTCGCCGGCCGCGCGGAAGGGAACGGCTCCCTTGACGTCGCCGGTGTTGCGCCAGCGCTGGTAGTGGCCGTGGCACCAGCCGCGCGACTTGGCCGGGCGCTCGCAGCCGTCGACGGCGCAGTCCTTCTGCCGTTCGCCGCGGATCGGGCTGCCGGTGCGCAACCAACGCTTGTAATGCATGGCGCACCAGCCGCGGGCGTAGACCTGCTTGGTGCAGTCGTCTTCGTTGCAGTGCACCTCGTCGTCCTGACCCGCCCCCACGGGTTGCCGGATGGTCGAGCACGCAGCCTGCCACGGAGGTGGGACACGACGCCTAGTGTCGTCCCCCGTTCGGGAGGGACGCTGTGGACACCCGCGAGATGGAGGTCGCCGACGCGGCCGGCCTGCTGCCGCTGCTCGACGTCGTCGGCTGGGGCTCACCGCAGGACGAGGTCGAGGTCCGCTTGCAGCGCATCGCCGATCATCCCGACTACACGGGCTGGGTAGCCGTCGATGGTGGTCGGGTCGTCGGCTTCGCCACGGGCCAACTGAACTGGATGGTGCAGGCGAGCCGCCCGTGGCCGAGTTGGCCGGTTTCGCCGTGCTGCCCGAGGCCGAAGGCATGGGCGTCGGCAGCCGACTGATCGCCTCATCCCGCCGCGAAGCGGTCGAGCGCGGCGAGGATCGCGTCGTCCATGCCCTCGCCGGTGCCGTGCCCGGCCCCACCGAGCACGACCAGTTCGCTACCCGGCCACGCGCGGTGCAGGCGCCACGCGTTGTCCATCGGCGCGGTCAGGTCCATGCGCCCCTGGATCAGCACCCCCGGCGTCCCTCCCAGGACCGGGACCCGCGCCAGTACCTCGCCGTCGTCGAGGAACAACCGGTGGTGGAAGTAGTGCACGACCAGCCGGGCGAATGCCACGCGGAACCGAGGGTCGAGATACCGGGGGTCGACCGGTTCGTCCTCGTCCATCGCGACGATCGCGTCCTCCCAGTCGCACCACCGATCGGCGGCCGGGCCGTGGACCGCGGGATCCGGGTCGGACAACAGCCGGTGGTAGCCCGCCACTACGTTGTCGCGGAGGGACGGCGGCAACCCCATCCGCAGACGCTCCCAGGCCTCCGGGAAGAACTGTGCCACCCCGCCGGCCACCCAGTCCACCTCGGCGTGTCGGCCGGTCGTGATCGCCAGCAGCACCGCTGCAAGCACACGGTCCGGATGCCCGACCGCGTAGGCCAGGCTCAGGGTCGAACCCCACGATCCGCCGAACAGCACCCACCGGTCGATGTCGAGGTGCTTCCGGATCCGCTCGAAGTCGGCGACGAGGTGTGCGGTCGTGTTCGCCGACAGGTCGACGACAGGGTCGCCCGCGTGCGGCAGGCTGCGTCCGCAGCCGCGCTGGTCCACCAGGACGACCCGGTAGCGCTCGGGATCGAAGAATCGACGCACCCCGGGTGTGCAGCCCGACCCGGGCCCACCGTGGACGACCAGTGCCGGCCTGCCGTCGGGGTTGCCGCACACCTCCCAGTAGACGCGCTGGCCGTCCCCGACGTCGAGGTGGCCGTGGTCGTACGGTTCGATCGGCGGATAGCGCTCCATCGGCGACCCTCCTGGGCGGGGGACGTGAGACTAGAACCGACCCGCTCGAGCGAGACGGGAGCACCACCGGATGCGTGACGAGCCGCGGCGGCTCCGCGCCACGCCGACGCCGCCGATGGCCGCACCGCGGTACGGCGCGAGGCCGGCCTGCCGCGGCATGTCGCCGTCCCCTCCCCGGTGCCGGTACCCGAGCCGTCCACGTCGACGAGGACCTCGGTGTGATCGTGCACCGGCGGCTCGCGGGCGTCTCTCTGCTCGACGTCGGCCCGCCGCCCGCCGCCGAGGTGCCGCTCACCTGTTCACGCCGGCCGGGCGCACCGACGTCGACGCCTTCCGCTGTGAGACGCCACCGCCGGCGTCCGGCCCGACTCGTGCTCTGTCACACCGACCTCGGTGCCCATGCCGAGGTGCTCGCCCACGCCGCCTCGACCGTCTGCTGCCCGCCGGGGACTGAACAGCGGCCTACAGGCGGCCGGACTCGATGATGCGCTGCAGGAACTGTTTCGTCCGGGGATGCTCGGGCTCGGCGAACAGTTGCGACGGTGGGGAGATCTCGCAGATGCGGCCCTCATCGAGGAACGCGACCCGGTCGGCCACGTCACGGGCGAACCCCATCTCGTGCGTGACGATGAGCATCGTCATGCCGCGTTGCTTGAGGTCGCGGATCACGTCCAGCACCCCGCCGATCAACTCCGGGTCCAGTGCGGCCGTGACCTCGTCGAGCAGCAGCACGTCGGGGTCGGTTGCCATCGCCCGCACGATCGCGACGCGCTGCTGCTGCCCGCCCGACAGCCGCTCGGGGTAGCTGGCGGCGTGTTCGGACATGCCGAACAGCTCCAGCAGTTCGCGGGCACGCTCCTCGGCCTGCCCGCGCGGCTGACCGTGGACCTTGCGCGGCGCGAGCGTGATGTTGTCGAGCACGCTCAGGTGCGGGAACAGGTTGAAGGATTGGAACACGATCCCGATGCGTTTGCGCAGTTCGCGTTCCGGCAGCTCGCCCTCCAAGGCCACGCCGTCGAGGCGGATCGCGCCGTGGTCGTAGTCGACGAGCCGGGCAACACAGCGCAGCAGCGTCGACTTTCCCGAACCCGACGTCCCGATCAGCGCCACCACCTCGCGGTCGGCGACGGCGAGATCGACCTGGTCGAGGACCAGGGTCGCGCCGTAGTACTTGGTGAGTCGATCCATCTCGATGCGCGGGACCATCAGAACGCCCGCTGCAGACGGCGCTGCTCGTCGCGGCGCGAGTACCAGTCGGTGAAGCGCGCCAGTGGGACGCTGGCGAGCAGGAACAGCAGTGCGGCCACGACATAACTCGAGTAGTTGAAGGTGCTCGCGGTGTAGATCTGCGCCTCGCGGACCGCCTCCCGTGCGCCGATGACGCTGAGCAGCACGACGTCCTTCTGCAGCGACACCACGCCGTTGAGCAGCGCCGGGGTGACGTTGCGGACCGCCTGCGGGATCACCGCGTAACGCAGCGCCTGCCACTGCGACAGGCCGAGCGCCTTGGCCGCGGCCCGTTGGCTGCCGTGAACGGCGATCATCCCCGAGCGGTACACCTCGGCCGTGTACGCCGAATAGCTCAGGATCAGCGCGACGCTGCCCCACAGCAGGCTGCTGCGGCTGACCCCGGGTAGTTGCAGTGCCGGGATGCCGAACCCGAACAGCAGGATCAGCAGCAGCGAGGGGACACCGCGCAGCAGGTCGATGAAGACCACGGCCGCGATGCGCAACGGGGCCGCCACCGGGCCGGTCAGCGACCGGGCGACCGCGACCAACAGTGCGAGCACCAGGATCGCGACCTCGCCTACGAGGAAGATGCGCATGTTGAGCCAGAACCCGCGCAACACCCGGGGAAAGGACAGGCGCATGTCCTCGGCGCTGAAATAGGTGGCCTGGATGCGGGGCCAGAACGGGGATGACGCGACGAACCAGGCCAAGAGGCCGAAGACCACCGCGGTGCTGACTGCAGCGACCATCGCAGGCCGAACGTGCTCGCGGGTGAGCCCGCGCTGCCGCGCCGGCGGGGGCGCCGGCGCGGCAGGGCGGTCCGGGATCACTCCGAAATGCGCGGGATGTCGCCCCCGCCGGCCAGCCACTCGTCGGCCAACGCGTCCAGTGTCCCGTCGGCGCGCAGAGACTCGAGCGCAGCGTCGACGCACGCGACCAGCGGGCTGCCCTCCTCGAACAGCATCCCGAGGCCGTCGTCCATCGGCTCTCCGGGCAGGATGCCGGCGATCGTCGATCCCTCGACCTGGACCGCAGTCACGAACAGCGCGCCCGGCAGGCCGAACACGGTCGCGTCGATCTGTCCGCCCTGCAGGGCCTGGAACAGGCCGGCCTGGTCGTCGTAGACCGCGACGTCGTCGACGCCGATGACCTCCTCGATATAGGCGAGGTCGGTCGTCCCGACCACCGCACCGAAGCTCACGTCCTGCAGGTCGGCGAGCGACGAAGCCGAGGCGGCAGGACTGTCCGTCAGAGCGACCAGCGACTTCTCGACCTCGTAGTACGGCGCCGAGAAGTCGACGACCTCGTCGCGCTCGCCGGTGATCGAGTACTGCTGGATGTTGAAGTCGTAGTCCTTCTCGCCCGGCCCGATCGCCTCGTCGAAGCCGGTGCGGGCCCACGCGACCTGGTCCGCGGTAAAGCCCATCTCATCGGCAAGTGCGTACACCACGGCGCTCTCGAAGCCCTCGCCGTTGGCCGGGTCGTCGTCCATCATCCACGGCGGGAACACCGGCTCGCCCGTCGCGACGGTGAGCTGCCCTTCCTGGAACAGGTCGGGGCTGTCCGGGCCGCAGGCAGCCTGGCCCTCGTCGCCGCCGGTTCCCTCGTCGGTGGCCTCTTCCGGCTCGTCGGTCTCGCCGCCGCACGCGCCGGCGAGCAGTGCGAGCGCTGCCAGGCCGGCAGCCGTCCGTCGCACGTTCACACGCATCCTCCTGATCAGGCCGAACGGCGACGACCGTGTACCGACCGGTGTCCGTTCGAGAGCGCGGACGCTACCGCCAGCACCGCGCCCGACGGGTGCTCGACGCGGACAAACCCACGGAACGCGCGGGCATGATCGTCAGTCGATCGGTGGCGGCAACTCGCCCGCGTGCAGTGCCCGTGCGGTGCCGATCGTGTCGGCGTCGCGGGGGTCCTTGTCGGGCCGGTAGCCGCGCACACGGGCGAAGCGCATCGCCAGCCCACCCGGGTAGCGGGGCGAGCGCACCATGCCGTCCAGCGCGATCTCGACGACCAGCTCGGGGCGCACGTGCACCACGTGCCCCTCCCGACGCGTCTGGCGCGCGAGCAACTGCTCGGTCTGCCAGGTCAGCAACTCGTCGGTCAGGCCCTTGAAGGTCTTGCCCAGCATCACGAAGTCGTCGGCCTCGGGGTCGTAGGCACCGAGGTGGAGGTTGGACAGCCAGCCCTTGCGTCGCCCCGACCCCCACTCCACTGCCAGCACCACGAGGTCGAGGGTGTGGACCGGCTTGATCTTGCGCCACGCCGCCCCGCGCCGCCCGGCGTCGTACGGGCTGTCGAGGTCCTTGACCATCACGCCCTCGTGCCCCGCGGCCAGCGTACGCCGCAGGAACTCGTGCGCCTCGGCCGGGTCGGCGGTCATGAGCTGCTCGATCCGCAGGTCGGGGGGCACCGCCTCCGCCAGCACCCCGATCCGCTCGCGCAACGGCAGATCGATCACGTCCCGCCCGTCCACGTGCAACACGTCGAAGAATCGAACGGAGAGCGGGACCGCGGATGACTCGCCGCTCGGAGCCGTGCCGAACTGTTGCATCGTGTCCTGGAAGGCGGCTGGGCGCCCCTGCTCGTCCAACGCCAGGGCCTCACCGTCGAGGACGATGCTCGTCACCGGCAGCGAACGCGCGGCCGCGACCACGTCGGGGACCCGGTGGGTCACGTCGAGCAGGTTGCGGGTGAACACGCGGACCGCGTCGCCGTGGCGATGCACCTGCACGCGCGCGCCGTCGAGCTTCGCGTCGACCGCCACCTCGCCGAGGTCGGCCATCGCCTCGGCGACCGACGCGGCGGTCTGTGCCAGCATCGGCTGCAGTGCCGTGCCGACCTCGAGCCCGAACTCGGCCAGCGCCGACTCACCCTGCGTCAGCGCGGCGACGGCGATGCGGCGCAGATCACCGGTCAGCATCGCTGCCCGTCGAACGGCCGCCTCCGGCACGTCGGCGGCCGCTGCGATCGCCTGGGTCAACAGCCCGGCCAGTGCGCCCTGGCGCAGTTCGCGCAGCACCAGACGGCGGAGGAAGTCCTGCTCGGGCCCGGTCGCCCGGCCGAGCAGGTCGGCGAGCAGTTCGAGCCTGCGTGTGCGCGACCCCGGCCCTGCCGCGACGTCGGCGATCGCCTGCAGGGTCGTGTCGACCTCGCCGACGGTCAGTGACGCCTCGTCGGCCGGAGTGGCCTCGATCCCGAACACGGCCGACGGACCCAGGTCGAGCCGGTCCTGCCGCGGTTCGCCGGACAGGTAGGCGACCCCGGCCGCCAACTCGTCGACCTCGAGTGCCTGCAGGGCGCGCACCAGGGCGGCGTTCTTGGCCTTGCGGCTGCGTGTGGCGGCCACCTCGTCGGACACCGTCACGAGTTCCGAGAGCAGCATCGTCGCCCCTTCCCGTACGGCGACCCGACAGGTCTAGCGTCCCGTGACCTCGATCGCATCGAGGTCGTCGATGGGCCGGGCCACGAGCGCGAAGTCGAACCGGTCGACCTCGCAGGAGATGTCGACGTCGACCGAGGGCAGCCACGGTTCGCTGCCGAACTTGCGTCCGGCGTCGCTGACCGGGACGCGGTCGAGGAACGGCCGCGGGTCAGGGTCCTCGCCGGCGACGCGGGCGGCGATCAACTCGGCGCAGGCGAGGTCCTCGTCGCCGTTGCGTCCGAGCGACGCGCCGGTGATGACGTAGGTCACGCGCTCGGCACCCGACGCCCGCAATTCCCTGGCGGTCGCCGCGGCCGTGACGAACGAGGCTGCCAGCAGCAGCGGGCTGTCCTGACAGCGGACCAGTCCCTGGGTCCCCGCGCTGGTGCGGTGCACGAAGGTGCGGCCGGTCAGGTCCATCCCGGCGACCGCGCTGGGCGAGTTGCCGGTGTCGAAACCGTCCATGGGGCGCCCGCCGTCCTCGCCCGCCAGGACCGCGTCGCCGATGTCGGCGTCGCGCAACGCGAAGGCGCGCTCGGCGGCGGCGACGGCCAGCACCCGCGGGGCGCCGCGGTGCAAGGCCCACGCCTCGGTCGTGAAGGCGCGCAGCACGTCGATGACCACGACCGCGTCGTCCGGACCGGCGTCGTCCAACGCGACGAAACGGGCCTGGCTCACGCGGGTCCTGACAGGAAGGCGCGCAGTTGCGCGTCGGCGGCCTCGAGATCGTCGACGAAGGCGTACTCGCCGCGCTGGTGTGCCTGCGCGGTCAGGCCTGGGCCGTAGTTGAGGGCAGGGACACCGACCTCGGCGAAGCGCGCGACGTCGGTCCAGGCCTGCTTGCCGGCGACCGGCGCGTCGACACTGCGGACGAATGCCTGCACGACGGGCTCGGACAGCCGAGGTGGTGCGCCGGGGGAGCGGTCGACGATCTCCACGCTCGCGCGGTCGCCCACGCGGTCGCGCAGTTCGGCCTCGGCCTCGTCCAGGCCGCGCGACGGCGCGAACCGCAGGTTGAGGTTGACCATGAACGTGCCGGGGACGACGTTGCGCACCGGCGACCCACCGGCGCGAGGCCCCGGTCCGAGCCCGCCGGTCCAGGCCTGGGTCGCCGACCATGCGTCCTTGAACGCGATGCCGTCCACCTCGACGTCGCGGAGGTGGTCGCGGTCGAGTTCGGCCAGGAACTCGCCGGCCATCGTCAGCGCGTTGCGGCCCTGCCAGGGGCGGGCCGAGTGGGCCTGCTTCCCCTCGAAGGTCAACAGCGCGTGGAGGCCACCGAGGCAGCCGAGTTGCACCTGCCCGTCGGTGGGCTCGAGCACGATCGCCAGTGCCGCCTCGCGCAGCCATGGCACCTCGTCGAGGACCTGGCGCAGTTCGTTGCCGTCGGCGGCACCCTCCTCGCCCGAGTACAGGACCAGCGCGAGGTCGTAGGGTGACGCGTCGCGTAGTCCGCGGTCCTCGAAGGCGGCCATCGCGATGACGTTGCCGGACTTCATGTCCGACGCGCCGCGCGCGACCACGGCCTGCCGGCCCTCGCGGTCCTCGACCCGGGGTTCGATGTCGTCGTCGGTCGGTGGGACGACGTCGAGGTGGCCGACGAGCAGCACCAGCGGCCGGGCCGGATCGCCGCGCCTGCCGTCGACCACGATGCTGTGCGCGACGCGCGTCACCTCCTCGCCGAGGTCGGTGTATCGGGCCTGCATCGCGTCGGCGATCGGCCCCTCGTCCCCGGTGGTGCACACGAAGCCGCAGTGCTCGAGCAGGCGGGCGACGAGGTCGTCGCGACGCTCAGTCATTCGCGTGAAGGTCGGCGTTGAGGCCCCCCCAGTTCGCCGATTCGCCCGAACGCTTCTTGGCCAGGACCTTCCCGGTGACCGAGTCGCGCAGGAACAAGAGCCCATCCTGCCCGGACAGCTCCTTGGCCTTGACGATCGATCCGTCGGGGAGGGTGACCTTCGTGCCGGCCGTGATGTACAGGCCGGCCTCGATCACGCACCGGTCGCCGAGGGAGATGCCGACGCCGGCGTTGGCGCCGATCAGGCACTGCTCGCCGACCCGGATCACCTCCTTGCCGCCGCCGGACAGGGTGCCCATCACCGAGGCGCTGCCACCGAGATCCGAGCCGTCGCCGAGCACGACGCCGGCCGAGATGCGGCCCTCGACCATCGACGCGCCCAGCGTGCCGGCGTTGAAGTTGACGAACCCCTCGTGCATGACGGTCGTGCCCGACGCGAGGTGGGCGCCGAGCCGCACACGGTCGGCGTCGCCGATCCGTACGCCGGACGGAACGACGTAGTCGGTCATCCGCGGGAACTTGTCGACGCTGGTCACCCGGACCCGGTGGCCCTGCGCCTCGAGACGCAGCCGCAACGCGGTGAAACCGTCGGGGTCGCAGGGACCGAGGTCGGTCCAGACGACGTTGTTGAGCAGGCCGAAGGCGCCCTCCAGCGACACACCGTGCGGTTGGACCAGCCGGAGCGAGAGCAGGTGCAGTCGCAGGTAGACGTCATGTGCATCGACCGGCGCTGCGTCGAGCGCGTCGATGAAGGTGACCACGGCCCGCCGCTGCGTCCCGGTGTCGACCGGTGACGCGACCTTCGCCGCGGCCACCGCGTCGCGAAGCGCGTCCGAGACGGATTGCTGCCCCGTCACCGCCTCGACGTGACTGTCGTCGACCTCGTAGGTCCCCGAGCCATCGGTATGCCCGACCGCGCCTGCCAGTGCGGCGGCAGCCGTGGGCGCGTCGTCGAGCCTGACCATCGGATACCAGGTGTCGAGCACCTTGGCGTCGGGATCTCCCCCAGGGCCCACCGACCCGGCACCGACCGTGGAGATCGTGGCCAGGCCGATACCGAGGGCGGCCGTCGCGGTCATCGGTGTACGTCCTTCGTCTGGACAGCGGCGTCTGGCGGTCGAGCCTAACGGGTGTGCCAGACTGCCTCGGCGGCCGGTACCTCCCCGCAGCCGCCGAGGATGCCCGTGCCACACCCGTTCCTGGACGACGACGGTCCCGTCGCGGTCGCACATCGCGGTGGCGATCACGTGGGCGCCGAGAACTCGATGGCCGCGTTCGCCGACGCCGTGGCGCTGGGCTACCGCTACCTCGAGACCGACGTCCACGTCTCCCGCGACGGGGTCCTGGTCGTCCACCACGACCCCGAACTCGACCGCGTCACCGACACGGTCGGGGCCATCGCCGGGCTCACCTGGGACGCGGTCTCGCGGGCCCGGATCTCCGACCGGGAACCCGTGCCCCGCTTCGACGAACTGGTGTCGAGTTTCCCCGACGTCCGGTTCGTCGTCGACCTCAAGGACGATCTCGCGGTCGACCCGATGATCGAGCGGTTGCGCGGGGACGAGCGTCTGCTCGAGCGGATCTGCCTCGGCTCGTTCTCCGACGCCCGCCTCGACCGCCTACGCAACGCGCTGGGCCGGCAGGTGTGCACGTCCGCCGGTCCGGCCGAGGTCCGCCGCATGCGCATCGGATCCCTGACCCGACGGGGTGGCAGCAGGGTCCGCATCCGCGCCGACGTCCTGCAGGTCCCACTGCGCTTCGGTGCCGTACCGATCCTCGACGCCCGATTCCTCGCCGCTGCCCACTGGGCGGCCAAGCCGGTGCAGGTGTGGACGGTCAACGACCCGGCCGAGATGCACCGCCTGCTCGATCTCGGCGTCGACGGGCTGATCACCGACCGCACGCGGCTGCTGCGCGACGTGCTGGTCGACCGGGGCACCTGGCGGTCGCAGGACGACGACGCCGGATAGCGTGCCGCCGCCGACAGCTCGCACCGCACGATCCTTCGAGACCCGGACCCGCCGTGGACGACGACGCCCGCACCACCGACGACATGCCCGTCGCGTCGCGGCCGCCGGAAGCCGGTCCGGCCACCGCGCCACGCAGACCGCTCGACCTGCTCGGCACCGCCGCGGTCGGCATCGGCATGGGAACCGCGGATCTCGTCCCCGGCTTCTCGGGTGGCACGGTCGCGCTGATCACCGGCATCTACCCGCGCCTGATCGCCAACGTCCGGCAGGGGGCGCGGTGCCTGTCGCTGCTCGTCCGCGGCCAGGTAAGGGCCGCTCTCGGTGCCTTCCTCGCGGTCGAGTGGGGCTTCGTGCTCAGCCTGCTGCTGGGCATCGTCGGGGCCGTCTTCGCGCTGGCGACCCTGATGTCGCACCTGCTCGAGACGCGGCCGGTGCAGATGGAGGCCGTGTTCCTCGGCCTGATCGTCGGCGCGACGGTGCTCGCCTGGCAGGAGTTGCGCCGACCGGCACCCGTCCACGCCCTGGTCGCACTCGCCGTCGGTGCCGTCTTCTTCGTCCTGCTGGGGCTGCGTTCGGGTGCAGTCACCGACCCGTCGCTCATCATCTACCTGGTGGCCGGCATGATCGCGATCTGCGCCATGATCCTGCCCGGCGTGTCGGGGTCGTTCCTGCTGCTGATGCTGGGCATGTACACCAACGTGATCGGTTCGGTCAGGGACCGTGACCTCGCGGTCATCGCGGTGTTCGGCCTCGGCTGCGCGCTCGGACTTGCGGCGTTCTCGACCCTGCTCAACTGGCTGCTCACGCGCCATCACGACCTCGTGCTGGCCGCCATGATCGGGCTGATGGTGGGCTCGGTGAGGGTGCTGTGGCCGTGGCCGTCGGACCCGGTCAGCGGCGTCGGCGACGTGCGACTGCACGCCCCGGTCCCCGAGCAGGTGCCGCTCGCGCTCGGGTCGGCCGTCGTGGCCTGCCTCGTCGTGCTCGCGGTCGGTGTGGTGGCGAAGCGGGTCGCCGCCCGGACGTAGCCGCCGCTCAGGTCGGCAGGCGTCCGGCGTCGATCGCCTCGGCCCAGCGTCCGACCGCTTCCCGACACCCCTGCACGGTCGGCACCAACGCCAGACGCAGCCACCCCGCACCGGCCGGCCCGAACGCGCGGCCGGGGGAGGCGACGATGCGCTCCTTGAGCAGTGCCTCGGCGTAGGCGGTGTCGTCGCCGCCCGGTGCGCGGAACCACACGTAGAAGGTCGCCTGCGAACCGCTGACCTCGATGCCGGCGTCCTTGAGGAAGCCCAGCACCACGTCCCGTTTCGCGGCGAACACCGCCCGGCGGGCGTCGACGTGGGTCTGGTCGCGCCACGCGACCGTCGCAGCCGCCTGCACGAAGTCCGGGGACGCGGTGCCCATGTTCGGCCGCAACAGCCGGAGCCGTCGGATCAGTTCCGGATCGCCGACGATGGCACCCGCCCGGTAACCGGTCATGCCCGAGCGCTTCGACAGCGACACGAACGCGAGCACGTCGGTGAAGTCGCCGTCGCACACCTCGATCACGCTCGGGGCCGGCTGGTCGAACCACACCTCCTGGTAGCACTCGTCCGAGGCCAGCAGCAGGCCGTGCTCTCGCGCGACCGCCACCTGCCGGCGGTAGAAGTCGGCGTCGACGGTCGCGCCGGTGGGGTTGTGCGGATAGTTGACCCAGGCGATGCACGCCGCCCGAAGGCGATCTTGGTCGAGGGTGTCGAGGTCGAGCCGCCATCCCGCCTCGTGGGTCAAGGTGACCGGGTCGGATTCGCCGCCCGCGAACAGTGCCCCGCGGCCGTACACCGGGTAGCCGGGGTCGCCCCAGATCACGTTGCGTCGGTCGCCGTGCGGGTCGAGCACCGCCAGCGGCAGGTGGAAGATCGCCTCCTTGCTGCCGGCCGAGGGCAGCACGTGGACGTCGGGGTCCACCTCGACGCCATGGCGGGTCCGTACCCACGCCGCCACCGCCTCGCGCAGGCCGCGTTGGCCGGCCGCGGTGGGGTAGCGGCTGACCGGGCCGACCGCATCGATCAGCGCATCGCGGATGAACGGTGGGGTGGGTTCGTCGGGGTCGCCGATCGAGAAGTCGGCCAACGGCTGCCCGTCGGCCCGTAGTTCGTTGGCGAGGTCCTGCAGTCGCGCGAGCGGATAGCCACCGAGCCGTTCGAGTGCGGGGTTCGTGGTTGCCATGCTGCGTGCCCACCTCCGAGACCATCACGGTTCGCCGAACCGGGAGCGTATGCGGGCGGGGGATAGGCTCGAGGTCATGGACGAAGCACTCCGGACGATCCTGGTGCGTTGCACGGGACGCGACCGCCCCGGGATCACCACCGGGCTGCTCGGCGTGCTCGCGGACACGGGTGCGCACCTGTACGACATGGAGCAGGTCGTCGTCCGCGAACGTCTGACCCTGGATCTGCTGGTCGGCATCACCAGCGGCGACGACGTCCTGAAGGACCTGCTGTTCCACGGATGGGAACACGGCCTGCAGCTCGAGTTCGAGGTGGTCGAGGAGACGTCCCGACGAGCCACCAAGCCGAGGTTCGTGGTCACGGTCATCGGCCAGACCCTGCCGCCCGACGCGCTGGCCGGCGTCACGGGGGCGATCGCCGCGGGTGACGGCAACATCGACCGCATCCTGCGCCTGTCGCGCTACCCGGTGGTCTCCTACGAGTTCGTGGTCGTGGAAGGCGACGTCGAGGTGATGCGGCGCGCGCTGGTCGCCGCCAGCCGTGAGCACGGCGTCGACGTCGCCATCCAGCGCGAGAGCCTCGAGCGGCGGGCCAAGCGACTGGTCGTGATGGACGTCGACTCGACGTTGATCCAGGACGAGGTGATCGAACTGCTCGCCGACGTCGCCGGGTGCGCCCGCGAGGTCGCCGACATCACCGCTCGTGCCATGAACGGCGAACTCGACTTCGAGGCATCGCTGCGTGAGCGGGTCGCGAAGTTGGCGGGCACGCCGGCCGAAGCGCTCGACGAGGTCCGTGAACGGCTGCGCCTGACCCCCGGCGCACGGACGTTCGTCCGCACGCTCAAACGGCTCGGCTACACGGTCGCGATCGTCTCGGGCGGTTTCACGGCGATCACCGACGGGCTGGCCCGCGACCTCGGCATCGACCACGCGGTCGCCAACGAACTCGAGATCGTCGACGGCACGATCACCGGCCGGGTGCTCGGTGACGTGATCGACCGGGCCGGCAAGGCAGACGTCCTGCGTCGCATCGCGGCGGCCGAGCACGTCCCGCTCGAACAGACCGTCGCGGTCGGCGACGGCGCCAACGACCTCGACATGCTGGCCGCCGCCGGGCTCGGCATCGCCTTCAACGCCAAGCCCGTCGTGCGAGACGCCGCCGACACCGCGGTGTCGGTGCCCTACCTCGACGCGATCCTGTTCCTGCTCGGCATCCGACGCGACGAGGTCGACGAGGCCGACGCGTCCGACCCCGAGTTGGTCGACGACGACCTCATCCCCGTGCCCGGCACCCCTCCGGTCTGACCGCGCCGGTTGTCGACTCCGCCACTGGCCGTTGCCTCACGGCTGCGGGGACTCGCAGGCGGGCCTCCCCTGTTATCCCCCGGTCGAGCCTGCCGCGCTCGGTCGAGCCAGACTGCCACCGGTGACGGTCTGGCCCGACCGTGACGGCCTCCGTCGACCGAGTGGACCCGACAACAGACTCTGGCCGCTGATATCGGTTCTCCGACGCCTTGTCGAACCTCGGCATCGCCGGTGCAGCAGCTGCCCGACAAGGCGTCGCAACGTCGAGATCACGACCGGCCGTGTGCCATCCACCCATGCACCCGACGAAGTCCTGCGGGTGTCGGTGCGCTTTCAGGCGGCCGGCGGCAGGGGCGTCGGGGGATCTGGGTCGTCGACCGGGGCATCAGCGACCAGCAACTGCTCCAGCACGTCGGTGCGGCGGGCGATGCGCATGCCGGCACGGCGGTACAACTGCACGGCGCCGTCGAGGGTGATGTCGTCGACCTCGAGGCGCACGCCGGTGAGGCCGCGGGCACGGAAGGCGCCAAACACCGCCCGCAGCAGCGCCATGCCGATGCCGCGGCCCTGCCAGGCCGGCACGACGGCGAGGTCGCGGATCCAGCCCTCCTCGGCGGCTCCCTCCGCGCCTGCACGGCACCACGCGAAGCCGACCACGGTCGGCCCGTCGAGGGGGCCGTCGTCGCCGACGCCGACGCCGGGGGCCGCCTCGGCCAGGAGCACCAGCGCGGGGTCGAAGCCGGGGTCGCGGAGGTGGGCCTCGACCCACTCGGCGAGTTCGAGCGGCAGGAACTCGGGGTTGTCGGCGAACGCGTCGAGGTGGGCCGCCCACAGCGCCGGCTCGTCGCGACCGGGCTCGAACGCGCGGCAGGTCACCCCGTCGGGCCAGGCCGGCGTCGGCGGCGCGGCATGCAGGTCGAGCCGCAGTTCGAGCAGGTGGCGGACCGGCACGAATCCTCGGTGGGCGAAGAAGCTGCGGGCCCGTTCGTCGCCGTCGATGACGGTGGTGCGCAGCACGGCGGTGTCGCGGCCGGCCAGCCAGGCCTCGTGGCGGGCGCGCTGCTCGGCGTGGTCGAGCAGGTAGGTCGCCAGGCCGCGGCCCTCCCAGTCGGGATGGACCCGCCCCTCCACGTGCAGGTCGAGTTCGTCGGTCCACGGGTCGACGTCGGCCTGGAACTCGAGCGCGGCGACCAGCGGGGGCGCCGCGTCCGGATGCTCGACCAGCAGCACGTCGTCGGGGCCGCCGAGTTCGAGCCACCGCACCCGCAGGTCGCCCGGGCGGGTCGTCACCGCCCCGACGCGCGCCATCGAGCACGAGGCGTACAGACCCGCGACGGTGAACAGGTCGTCCCAGGTGGCCCGTCGCAGCGAGAAGCCGTCCGGCGGCGTGGGCAGGGTGAGGGAATGCAGGTCGTCGGACACGGCGGGCATGCTACGGCCGACTACCCTCGTCGCCCGTCACCCGCCCCTGCCAGGAGCGCATCCAACGTGCCCCGCGTCGACGTCTACCACCTCACCCCGCCCCGCCGGCTGCCGCTGATCGAGGAGGAGGGTCTGCGCACCCGCGCCGACCTGTCCTCGCTGTTCGGTCCGCCGAGCGAGTTCGACAATGCCGCCCCCGGCACGTTCGCCAACGGCAAGCGCGTGAGCGCCTGGCTGTCGCTCGACTACGCCAAGGCGCACGCCGACGAGTACGGCAAGGGACTGGTCAGCTACTCGGTCGACCCCGCCAAGACGTTGGCGGCACCCGCGTCGGTGCGCGCGAGCGCGACGCCGGCCGAGTACTGGGAGCAGGCCAAGCCGCTCAAGGAGTGGCTGGCCGGCGACGTGCCCGAGGACCTCGAGATCCACCAGAACCTCCCGGTCCGCGTGAAGTACCTCAAGTTGCACGCGCCCCTGGTCGACGACGCCGACCTCGGCCCCTA
>JAGXST010000213.1 GCA_018335555.1 Actinomycetota bacterium
ATCGGCCAGGACCACGGCCACGAGGCACACACGACCAACAACCGCATGGAGCTCACGGCCGTCCTACACGGCGTCGAGCTGGTGCCGACCGGTACACCCGCGGTGGTGTACAGCGACTCGAACCTGGTCGTGCGCACCATCAACGAGTGGGCGGCAGGCTGGGCGGCGCGCGGCTGGAGACGCAAGACCGGCCCCGTCGAGAACCTCGACCTGGTGCAACCGCTGTACGAGCGCGTGAGCGCCCGCCCCGAGCTGGAGTTGCGCTGGATCAGGGCCCACGTCGGCAACCGCTGGAACGAGTACGCCGACGCCCTCGCCACCGCGTACGCCCGCGACCGACTCTGAGGGCTCCCGCCCGGGCGGCCGGGCCGTTTTCCTGGGGGGTCCAACGGCCGGGGGGCTGCGCGGCAATGGGCCGTGCCCGCCGTCAAGCTGATGTCCGAGTCGCCGCCGCACGAGGAGTTGGGCCATGGGCATCATCGGCTTCGTCGTCCTCGGTCTGCTGGCCGGCTACCTGGCTCATCTGGTCCTGCCGTCACGGCGGGGGAGGGGCGCCGGTGCCGCTGCCCTGGTCGGCATGGCCGGATCAGTGGTCGGTGGCATCGCCGGCTCGGTGATCGCAGGCGAGGGGCTCCAACTGGGGACGGCAGGGCTGATCGGCTCCGTCCTCGGTGTCCTTGCCTCCGTCGTGTTGAGCGCCCGATGGGATCGCCCGACCGGTTCCGGTGCACACCGAGCCTGATGCCGCGACGAGTTCCCGGCGTGCGGTCACGCCCACGATCGGGACTTCCACTGGAGAATCTCTGAATCTGGCCGTCTGGACACTGGCCGCCGGGTAGCGTTCGCCCCTGACACGGGGGTCGCGCCAACGGTGGTGGAGGCCGACGGCATGAGACGCTCCGAGCGAACCCCCCGTCGCCGCATGCGCGCGACCAAACTGCTGGTACTCGCGACCGCGGTGGCGCTGGCACCGGTGCCATGGGTGCACCTGGTCGACGAGGATCCACCCGGCAACGCGTGGAAGCTCAACGGCCGGCTCGTCGTCGAGGGCGAGGTGATCAACCCGCCGGGGCGGTGGTCGTGGCTGACGGTCGGCCGACCGCCCATGTTCGCCGAGGTGCTCGCGGACCGACTGGTGAGCACCGGCCACACCCGCGACATGCGCACCGCGGCCGATGCGCAGCGACCACGCGTGAACGAACCCGCCGCGGCAGCGGTCGGCCTCGCCCATGCGGGCCAGGACATCGCCTTCGGTCTGCTCGTCGAGGCGATCGGCCCCGACCACGGCTACCTGCCCGACCAGGCGGTGATCACGTGGCTCAACGGGATCGAACTGACCGATCGGGCGGCATGGCAGGCCGCCGTGGGGACGGCAAAGGACCCGGTGGTATTCAGGACGGCTGACGGGCGTACCTACACCGCACCCGGCTCCCTGTTGCCCTACGACCGCATCCACGTGGTCGACCTCGCCCCGGACGACATCGAGGCCGCGATCGGGGGCCAGTTGGCCGCGGTCGCACCGGTCGGTTGGTTCCGTGACCTCGCGCTCGGACGTAGCCACGGGCTGATGATCGCGCTGATGACCTACGCAGACGTCGCCGGTCACGACCTCGCCGCCGGCCGTCACATCGCCGGCACCGGCGGCATCCGCGGCGACGGCGCGGTCACCCGCATCGGTGGCCTGCCGGCCAAGGCCGCCGCGGCACGCAGCAGGGGAGCGGACGTGCTGCTGTTCCCGGCCTCCCAGGCGGCCGAACTCGAGGACTTCCGGCCCGGACGCATGCGACTGCTCCCCGTGGACAGCCTCGAGGAGGCGATCAAACTGCTGCAGGCGGGCGACGCCGCCAAGCACGGACTCCCGGTCAACTGACGAGCGCGGCATACTGCGGCCCGCCCGAGCCCGCACTACTAGTCATATAACGAGCTGCCGCACGCCGGCGGCGGTGAGCAGGCTCGTGCGGTGCCCCGTCCATCCCTGCCCTCCTTGGAGCCCGCCTTGTTCGAGGTACGTCAGTCGCCCGTGGCCGGTCGGGGCCTGTTCGCGACCAGGAAGATCGCTGCCGACACGCTGCTGATGGAGGCGCCGGTACTGGTGGTCCCGGGAGCCCAACGCGACGCACTGCGCGAGACGCTCGTCGACGACTACGTCTACGAGTGGGACGACGCCGGTGCGGCCGGCCTGGTGCTCGGCGTTTCGTCGATGTGCAACCACAGCAACGATCCCAACGCCTACCTGTGGTTGGTGCCCGACACGGAGTCGGCGGAGTTGTGGACGATCAAGCCGATCAAGAAGAACGAGGAGATCACCGTCTCGTACCGGGCAGAGGGTGGTGGCGAGCTCTGGTTCGACATCATCGACGGCTGAAACCCGAGCGGGGCATGACCCCCGACCCCTCTCCGGACGGCGACGGTCAAGCCCCATAAGCTACATTACGTAAACCTAGTTTCGCTACGGCCCACGGGCACGGGTCACGGGGACGCACGGGGTCCCGTCCCCCGGCCCAACCGTGCGTGCGTCCTGGTCTGCATCGAGCCGGGGGTTGGCGCACGCACGATGTGCATCACGTGGTCAGAGAGGCGACGACGTCCTCGAGTTCGTCGCCGAGGCCGAGGCGGGCGACGGCGGTGACGAAGGCCGAGCGGTTGAGTCCGCAGGCCACCGCCTGGTCGTCGAGCTCGTCGCGTTCGTCGGGCGTGAGATACAGCGCCGCGAACGCGGCGTCCTCGACCCTCGGGCGCTTCTTCACGTCGAGCTGACCGAGGCGCTCGCGCAGCGCGGGACCGAACTCGGCCGCCGAGGCCAGCACCCAGTCCCCCACGGACCAGTCGTGGAGTGACGCCGCCTCGGTGGCGCCGGTTTTCACGCGTCGAGGGAGCGTCAGGCCGACGTGGCGGCGCTCCGACGCCGCGCGATCGCCCGTCCGGGACCGGTTCGTCGGCATCAGGCCGCCTCCTCTCGTGGGTCGAACATAGCCCGTTATATGACGATCATCAAGCCCGCTCCTCCGGGGGTGACCTGCGCGAACGCGCCCAAATGCGCGCGGTGGCCGGACAGCGACCGTTCCCATGCGCAGGCCTACGCGTTTGGGGCTGCAGGAGCGAAGTCTCGGAGGACACGATGCGCCACTCACGCGGCCTGGCCGCACTCGCCGCCGCACCGCTGGTGCTGGCCGCCGCCCCACTGGAGACCGCCTGGACCGGGACGGGGGTCGCCGACCCCCTGCCCCAGGTCCTCGAGGCCGGGACGGACGACCTGCTGCCGAGCCCGAACGTCACCCCGGTGGGCCTGTTGCCGGAACCGTCGGTGATCTCGGTCGCCTTCGCCAGCGACGCACCGGTGATGTACGCCTCGACGCTGACCGGCGTGCGGACCTACGACATCAGCGACCCGACAAGGCCGCAGGTGCTCGGCGCCGTGCCCATCGCGCTGTTCCAGAACGAGAACGTCAAGCTCGGTGAGCGTGGCGACGGGACCAAGTTCGTCCTGGTCGGCTTCGACACCGTCGGCGTGACCCCGACCGAGGACCCCACCAACGTCGGCACCTACGACGAGATCGTCGTCGTCGACGTCACGGACCCGAGCGAACCCTGGATCCGTTCACGCGTCGAGGTCGGTTCGGACACCCACACGGTCGGGTGCGCCAACACCGCCTGCACCCACGCGTACTCCTCGGGGCGTGGCGGGGCATTCGACGTGGTCGACCTGACCGACCTCGACGAACCGCGACTGCTCGAGCAGGTGACCGGGCAGCCGATGGAGGCCAACGCCGCCTTCAGGACCGGCATCGGCCACGACTGGGACGTCGACGCCGACGGCGTGGCCTGGTGGGTCGGCACCGGTGGGATCATCGCCTACGACGTGTCGGACCCGACCGCGCCGGTCCTGCTCAACTCCTCCGACGTCCACGGACGCGACCCCGAGTGGAACAACTTCGTCTCGCACAACAGCCAACGGCCCAACGCCGACGCCTTCACCGGCCCGCGGCACCGGCCCGGCAAGCTGGAGCCGAAGGGGGCGAAGGACCGCGCCCGGTGGCAGAAGCTGACGTACGCACCCCACGTCGACCGCGGCAACGTGCTCCTGCTCACCGAGGAGGACTACATCGACACGACCTGCGCCTCAGAGGGCTCGTTCCAGACCTGGCACGTCCCCGGTCTCGACCGACGCATCAACCCTGACGGCACCCAGGACGCGGGCACGATCACGCCGCTCGACCAGTGGAACACCGAGTTGCTCGACAGCGGGGTCAAGACGCCCGCCGGTGCGTTCTGCTCGGCCCACTACTTCGACTACCACCAGGACGGCTACGTGGCACAGGGCTGGTACCAGCAGGGCCTGCGGATCCTCGACGTCAACGACGCCAGCGACATCCGCCAGGTCGGCTACTGGATCACCGGCGCCCAGGAGACCTGGGGTGCGAAGTGGGTCCCGGAATACGACGCCGACGGCCATCAGACCGGCCGCAAGACCAACGTCGTCTACACCCAGGACCCGACCCGGGGCATGGAGATCCTGCGGGTGGACCTGCCCGAGGACCGGGGCGCAGCGCCCACCGTCACCGCGCCGGTGCTGACGTCGTGGCTGACCGCCTCCTCCGATCTCGCCGACCGTGCCGCCGCCAGCCCGTTCGGTGGGGCCTGCGTCCTGCCCCCTGCCACCAGGGACTGACGGCCGGGACGGTCAGGACCTCGGGCCCGGCGGTGGCAGCTCCAGCGGCTGCCCCGCCGGGTCCTTGCACTCGGCCACGTCGAAGCGGGCGAACAGGTCCAGTTCGAGATCCTCGGTGGCCGCGCTGACCGTCACGGTCTGCTGGACACCATCGGGGGCGGTGGAGCGGCCCTCGAGGCTGAACTGGGGCCCCCACTCCCCCGGCCGCGGCTCCGGCCGGCCGAACAGTGGCGCCTCCAACGGCGCCCCTCCGAACGCAGCCGTCACCTCGACCAGTTGCCCGTCCCCGAAGGTGTGCAGGCGCCGCGAGCCGTCGGGCCCCAGGCTGCGCAACGAAGCCAGGATCGTCGACACCGGGTGGAGCAGCAGTTGCACGCGCCGATCGGGGACCTCGCCCGCGGGGTGCGCCTCGGGTGCGAGCTCGAGGGTCACCGCCAGCACCCGGTAGCGCGGGTCGAGTTCGAGGCCCCACAGCGTCGCACCGGCGAACACGTGCTCGTGGTCTACCGCCTGCACCAGGACTCCTCCTGCCGATCCGCCGGTCGGACCCGGCCGGCACGACGCTAGCGTCGAACCCTGTCCAGCTCGCCTATGGTCGCTGCGCCGTCGCACCAGGAGAACCATCTTGCCCGAGACGACCGCGGCGCCGGTCGCAGGGACGGCGACGCCCACCGATCCGATGATCGCGCTGCGGGGGCTTACCAAGGCCTTCGACGGCCAGGACCGCCCGGCCGTCGACCATCTCGACCTCGACGTGCCGCGCGGCGAGATCGTCGTCCTGGTCGGCCCGTCGGGCTGCGGCAAGACCACGACGCTGAAGATGATCAACCGAATCATCGAGCCCACCAGCGGCGAGGTGTTCATCGATGGACAGCCGACGTCGGCCCGTCCCGCGCACGAGCTACGGCGCGACCTCGGCTACGTGATCCAGCAGGTCGGCCTGTTCCCGCACAAGACGATCGCCCAGAACATCGCAACCGTGCCCCGGCTGCTCGGTTGGGACCGCGACCGCATCCGGGCCCGCACCGCGGAACTGCTCGAGCGCGTCGACCTCGAACCGGAACTCGCGTCTCGCTACCCGAGCGAGCTGTCGGGGGGCCAGCGGCAGCGCGTGGGCGTGGCCCGGGCACTGGCCGCCGACCCTCCGGTGCTGCTGATGGACGAACCCTACGGCGCCGTCGACCCGCTGGTCCGCGGCCGCCTGCAGGACCAACTGCTCGAGTTGCAGCGCGAGCTCGGCAAGACGATCGTGTTCGTCACCCACGACATCGACGAGGCGATCAAGCTCGGCGACCGCATCGCGATCCTCAACGTCGGTGGTGTCCTCGAGCAGTACGCCCCGCCGGCCGAGATCCTGCGCGAACCGGCGAACGACTTCGTGCGCTCCTTCCTCGGCGCCGAGCGGGCCCTCAAACAGCTGTCGTTGCAGGCGGTCGGGGACGCCGAACTCGTGCGCGGGCCGGTCGTCGCCGCCGACGAGTCCGCCACGGCCGCACGTTCGGTCGCGCAGGCCGAAGGCGTGGACTGGGTCGGTGTGCTCGACGGCGAACGTCTGCGCGGGTGGCTGTGGACCGACGACCTCGAGGACGGCCGCCGGGTCGGCGACCATGCCACCCGGGACTTCCGCGTCATGGTCGACCACGCCACGTCGCTGCGCGGGGCGCTCGATGCGATCGTGACCTCGCGCAACCAGGTCGCCGTCGTGGTCGACGACGATCGCTACCGCGGCATGCTGTTCATCGAGGACGTGGCGCGACGGCTGACGCTGAGCGGCGGCGGCCGAGCGAACCGAAGGGCGACGCCGGCGGTCTCGGAGGATCGAGCGTGACAGGGGTGCTCGCACAGGCCAGACCGCTGCTCGAGTGGGACTGGGTCGGACGCAACGGCGAGCTGCTGTGGGAGCTGACCCGCCAACACCTGTACTTCACCGGCATGGCCGTCGGCATCGGACTGGCCATCTCGCTGGCGCTGTCGGTGGTCGCGCTGCGCTGGCGGGCGACCCTGACCCCGATACTCGGCTTCGGCAGCGTGCTGTACACGATTCCGTCGCTGGCGCTGTTCGCGCTACTGCTGCCCGTGCTCGGCATCGGGGACGCGCTCGCGATCACGGCACTGGTGACCTACACGATCCTGATCCTGGTGCGCAACATCGTTGCCGGAATCGACGGGGTGCCCCGCGAGGTGATCGAGGCCGCGGACGGCATGGGCTACCGGCCCGCCCGCCGATTCCTCGAGATCGAACTGCCCCTCGCCATGCCCGTCGTCGTCGCCGGCCTGCGGATCGCGTCCGTGACCGTGATCGGACTGGTCACCGTCACCGCCCTGATCGGGCGTGGCGGCCTCGGCGCGCTGATCCTGCGCGGCTTCCGGACGCTGCCGCCGTTCCCGACCATGATCGTGGTCGGCACGCTGCTCTCGGTCGTACTGGCGATCACGGTCGATCTGCTGCTGCTCGGCGTCGAAC
The DNA here is from genome assembly GCA_018335555.1 of Actinomycetota bacterium. Lineage (GTDB taxonomy): Bacteria > Actinomycetota > Nitriliruptoria > Nitriliruptorales > Nitriliruptoraceae > Egicoccus. The sequence continues at coordinate 7,134 of JAGXST010000213.1, forward strand.
GCGCGCTGACGCCATGGGCGCGGCGGAAGACGGCGCCGTGAGGCAACTGGCCGGCGACACGTTGACGTGGCTCACCGACCCCGGTCGGTGGGACGTGACGTCGGTCGCGGGCATCCCGTTCCGCACCCTGCAGCACCTGGGCGTGTCGGTCAGCGCAATCCTGCTGGCCTGTGTCCTGGCCGTCCCACTCGCGCTCCACCTGGCACACCGACGTCGTGCGGAGGCCCTGGCGTCGTCGGTGGTCAACATCGGGCGCGCGATCCCCTCGTTCGGTCTGATCGTGCTGTTCTGGCTGCTGGCGACCCGCACCGGCTGGGTGGGAACCCAGTTCTGGCCACTGGTGCTGGCGCTGACGGCGCTGGCGCTGCCACCGGTGTTCACCAACACCTACACCGCGGTGCGCGAGGTCGACGCCGCGACGGTCGAGGCGGCCCGCGGGATGGGCTACACCGAAGCGCAGGTGCTGCGACGCATCGAACTTCCGTTGGCCAGCCCGGTGATCCTGGCCGGCATCCGCATCGCCTTCGTCCAGGTCGTGGCGACCACGGCCATCGGCGCGATCGTCACCAACGGCGGCGGACTGGGCCGCTACGTGGTCGACGGGTTCGCCCGCGGTGTCGCCGGTCGGCCGACGGTGCTGGCCGGGGCGTTGCTCCTGGCGACCCTGACCCTGCTCGCCGACGGCGCCTTCGGACTCGTCGAACGCCTGCTCCTTCCCGACGGCGTGCGGGACGACGCACGCCGGGCCGATGTCGCCAACCGGGTCGGCGCGGCCGGCTGACCATGACCACCGGACCACACCCGTCCGCATCCGCGGCCTAGCCTCTCGCCCGAGACCTCAATCCACGACAGGACCCACCATGCGCTCCCCGTTCCGCTCGAGGCCCGTCGTGCGGGCCCTCGCCCCGATCGCCGCGCTCGGACTGCTGCTCGCCGCCTGCGGTGACGACGGTGACCCCGAACAGACCCCCGACGCCCAGACCGGCGACCCCGACGACGGGGCGGCCACCGACATCCCGGACGGGCCCGAGATCGTGGTGTCCTCGTTCAACTTCCCCGAGTCCACCATCCTCGCCGAGGTGTACGCCCAGGCCATGGAGGACGCCGGCTACCCGGTCGGGCGCGAACTCGACCTCGGCACGCGCGAGCTGACCCTGCCGGGCCTAGCGGACGGTCAGATCGACTTCCTGCCCGAGTACCTCGGCTCGGCGCTGGTGACCGGGTTCGGCGAGGAGCCGCCAGGCGACGTCGACAGCGGCGCCGACGCACTGCAGGCCGCGTTCGAGGCCGATGGGGTCACCGTGCTCACGCCTGCCCCCGCCGTCAACTCCAATGCCTTCGTCACGACCTCGGCCTTCGCCGAGGAGAACGGCGTCACCACCATCGGCGACCTCGCGGACATCGACGGCGGCATCACGTTCGCCGGCCCCCCCGAGTGCGAGGAGCGTGACACCTGCCTGCTCGGCCTCACCGACGGGTACGGCCTCGATGTCACCTTCGAGTCCATCCAGGAGCCGGCGGCTCGCCTGGCCGCGCTCGAAGCCGGCGACGTGGACCTGATCCTGCTGTTCTCCACCGACGCGCCGCTGGCCGACGAACGCCTGCTGCAACTCGAGGACACCGAGGGGATCGTCCCGCCCGAGAACATCGTGCCCGTCATCCGCACCGAGGTCGTCGACGCCTACGGCGACGACCTGGTGACGCTGCTCGACGAGGTCAGCGCCATGCTCACCACCGAGGTGCTCACCGAGTTCAACCTGCGTTCGAGCGAAGGGCTCGCACCCGACCAGATCGCCGGTGACTGGCTCGCCGAACAGGGTCTGGTCGGCTGACCGGCCACCGACCCGCCGAAATTTCGGGGCCCACCACCTACCTGTGGTGGGCCCCCGACCGTTGTCGCACGGCCCTCCTCCGGCAATTCTTCGCGTCGCCACGGCACCGGACGGTCGGTGACATCCGTGGGCCGGTCATGAAAGGGACGACGCCGGTGCAGACGGACACGATCGAGCAGCACGGTGACGGCGTGGCGGAGCGTCGGGCGGTGGCGGCGGCATTCGGTCCGCCCGAGACCTGGCCGGCGACCCTGCGCACGTCGCTCGACATCTGTTTCTCCTCGCGGTTTCCGATGCTGTTGTGGTGGGGCGACGACCTCACCATGTTCTACAACGAGGCCTATGCGACCATCCTCGGCGACAAGCATCCGCGGGCGCTCGGGGCGCCCGGCCGAGAGATCTGGGCCGAGATCTGGGACGTCATCGGTCCGATGCTCGAGCAGGCGATGGCCGGCTCGGCCACCTGGTCCGAGGACCAGCTGCTGCTGGTCGAGCGGGCCGGGTTCGTCGAGGAGGCGTACTTCACCTTCTCCTACAGCCCGGTCCCGGGCCGCGACGGCGCCATCGACGGCGTGTTCACGGCGGTCACGGAGACCACGGACCGCGTGCTGCGCGAGCGTCGTCTGCGCGTGCTGGGTGAGCTCAGCGAGCGGGCGCGGGACATCACCACGGCCGAGGGCGGTACCGCCGCCTCGATCGGCGTGCTCGCAGGCTGCCGCGAGGACATCCCGTTCGCGGCGCTCTACGTCATCGACGACGACCATGCCACCCTCGACGCCGTCTCGTCGCTCGACAGGGAACAGCTCGACGCCGAGCTGCGCCTGGACGAACACGCCCCATGGTCGCTCGCCACCGCGGTGTCGCGCGGTTCGGCGCTCGTCGACGTCCCCGACTGGCTTGCCGGGGTCCTCGACCCCATCGAGGGCGTCGTGCCCCGGCACGCCTTCGTACAGCCACTGCGCGATCCGGGTAGCGCCCTGGTCACGAGCGTGCTCGTCACGGGACTCAATCCGCACCGACCGTGGGACGGCGAGTACCGCGACTTCGTGGGCCTGGTCGCCGACCAGCTCGCCCGCTCCCTCGCCGACGCCCGAGCGGAACGCCAGTCACGGGAGCGGGCGGAGGCACTGGCAGAGCTCAACCGGGCCAAGACCGAGTTCTTCAGCAACGTCAGCCACGAGTTCCGGACGCCCCTCACCCTGCTGCACCAGCCCCTCGGTGACGTGCTCGCCGACCCCGCCCTGACCGAGGAGCAGCGGGACGCACTCGAGGTCGTTCGTCGCAACGCCGACCGGCTGACGAAGCTGGTCAACACCCTGCTCGACTTCTCCCGGATCGAGGCGGGCCGCGGCGGGGGCGGCTTCCGCGCCACCGATCTGGCCGAGGTGACCGACGAACTCGCCAGCGTGTTCCGCTCCGCGATCGACAGCGCCGGGCTCGACTTCGATCTCGACATCAACGCACTGCCCCAGCCCGTCCACCTGGACCGCGACGGGTTCGAGAAGATCGTCTTCAACCTGCTCTCGAACGCGATCAAGTACACCTTCGAGGGCACGATCACCGTCCGGCTCCGCGACGGCGGCGAGGGCGCCGTGCTCGAGGTCGCCGACACCGGCGTCGGGGTGCCGCCCGACGACCTGGACCGGCTGTTCGAACGCTTCCACCGCGTCCGCGGCAGCCGCGCCCGCAGCCACGAAGGCACCGGTATCGGACTGTCGCTCGCCCGCGAACTGGCGCGTATGCACGGCGGCGACATCGAGGTCGAGAGCGCCGAAGGCGTGGGGACGACCTTCCGGGTCACGCTGCCGTACGGCGCGGGGCACCTGCCACCCGACCAGATCGATCCGGATCCCACCGTCGGGCGCACCGCGATCGACGCGGCCACCTACCTCGAGGAGGCCCTTGGCTGGACCGAGCCGGCGATGACGATCGCCGACGACGAGGTCCAGCCCGATGTCGGGGAAACCGCCGACGCGCACGTCCTGATCGTCGACGACAACGCCGACCTGCGGCGCTACCTGCACCGGGTGCTCGGCGCGCACTGGCGCGTGTCCACGGCCGTCGACGGCACCTCCGGCCTGGAGCGCATCCGGGCCGAGCGGCCGGACCTGGTGCTCACCGACGTGATGATGCCCGGCATGGACGGCTTCGAGCTGGTGGCGGCACTGCGCGACGATCCCGAACTGGCTGCGACACCGGTCGTGATGTTGTCCGCACGGGCCGGCGAGGCGTCGACCGTCGGTGGCCTCGACGCAGGCGCCGACGACTACCTCGTCAAACCGTTCACCAACCTCGAACTGGTGGCCCGGATCCGTACCAACCTCGAGATGGCCCGTCACCGCGAGCAGACGGCTGCCGCCCGCGTACGCGACGAGATGATGGCCGGCCTCTCGCACGACATGCAGACGCCGTTGGCCTCGATCCTCGGCTTCCTCGGCGTGGTCGAGCAGGCCGAGCTGCCCGAATACTCCGAAATCGCCGGCCGGGTCCGACGCCAGGGCCGCCGGCTGCGTGGCCTGGTGCGGCAGTTCCTCGACTTCTCGCGACTCGACGGCGAGCGCCTGCCGGACGTCCACCCGGTGCCGCTGGATCCCGCGGCGGCCGTGGCCGAGGTCGCCGACCTGTGCGATGCCGCCGCTCGGGTCGAGTGGCGCGTCGACCCGGGCGTCCCCAGGGCGCTCGGCGATCCCGACCGCGTCGAACAGATCCTGCTCAACCTGTGCAGCAATGCGCTGAAGTTCTCCGGGGATCGCCCGATCCGGATGGGCGCGTCGCTCGACGGCGACCGGGTTGCGTTCACGGTCGCCGACGAGGGGCCGGGGGTCCCTGCCGACGAGCAGGAACAGGTGTTCACGAAGTTCTTCCGGGGGCGCGGCCACGAGGGCGTCGCCGGGACCGGCCTCGGCCTCTACATAGGACGCGGGCTCGCCGAGGCGATGGGCGGGTCGCTCGAGGTCGAGAGCCGACCGGGTGAGGGCGCGACGTTCGTCCTGCGCCTGCCCCTCGCTGACGATGGCGCGAACTAGGTGTCCGCGGAGTCGCCGCCCACGCCCGCGGCGACCAGGCCGGCCAAGTCACGGCTGAGCGCATCGAGATCGTCGTCGGACGGAGAGACCGCATAGCTCACGATCAGGCGCGTACAGGCCTCGGCCACACGGTCGCGTTGCGCCCCATCGAGGTGCGGGGTCCATGTCCTCAGCAGCTCGGCGACCACCGCACGGGCGGCAGTCAGGACCGGCCCGCGACCGTCGAGCAGGATCGGCAGCAGCGCCGCCGGTTCCGTCTGCGCCAGGCGTCCGAACAGCGGGTGGTCCTGCGCGAACCGCAGCGCCACGCCGATCGCCGCTTCGAGGGCCGCCCGTAGTTCGTGCTGCCCCTCGACGACCTCGCGCAGCCGAGCGAGTAGTCGTTCCTCCTCGCGCAGGACCAGCAGGGTGAGGAGCCCGTCACGGCTGCCCGCGTGCCGGTAGACGGTCTGCCGCGACACGCCGGCCCCCACCGCGACGTCCTCGAGCGAGGTTCGTGCGACCCCGTGCCGGCCGATCAGCACGAGTGCGGCGTCGAGGATGCGGGTCCGGGTGTCGGGCCGGTCGGCGTCTGGCGCGGTCGTGGTCATCGCCTCGAGTCTAGGCGTCGCGGTCGGTGTCCTAGGCTGGCCGTCACCCGGACCCTGGAGTGGTGTTGCCCAGCCGACTGCCTGCCGTGCACGTGACCACCGATCCCGTCGCCGAACTCGACGTCGACGCGCTGGTGGTCCCGGTCTTCCGTGGCGCCATCGAGGCGCCGGGGGCCGAACAGGCCCTGCAGGCCCTCGGCCTGGACGAGGTGCCCCGCGACGCTGCGTTCCGCGGTCGCCTGGGTGAGGTGCTCGACCTCGCCGCGCCGGGACAGCCGTGGGGCCGTGTCACGCTGGTCGGACTGGGTCGGATGGACGAGTTGTCGGCCGAGCAGTTGCGCCGCGCCGCCGGTGCGGCCGCCCGCCACGTGGCGCCGCGGTGTCGCACGATCGCCACGACCCTGGTCCTGGTGCAACCGGCGGCCGAGTCGCTGCGGGCCGTCGCCGAGGGCGCGCTGCTCGGGGCGTACCGGTTCGACGACTGCCGGCCGGGACGCGACCCGCTCGCGCTCGAGGACATCACGCTGGTCGTCCCCTCCTCCCTGGCGGACGAGGCGGGGCAGCAGTTGGCCCTGGCGCACGCGCATGCGGCCGCCCAGTGCGTCGCACGCGACCTGGTCAGCACGCCGCCGAACCTGATGTGGCCGGGCGAGGTCGCCGACCGTGCCCGTGACCTGGTCGGTTCAGAGGTGCAGGTCGAGGTGTGGGACGAGGCCCGCCTCGTCGAGGAACGCTGTGGTGGGATCCTGGCGGTCGGCCGCGGTTCGGCCCGGCCGCCCCGCCTGGTGCGCCTGCACTACCGGCCCGGGGCGCCGGTGGCCAAGGTGGCGCTGGTCGGCAAGGGCATCACGTTCGACACGGGCGGGATCTCGCTGAAGCGCCCGTCCACCATCATGGAGTCGATGAAGGGTGACATGGGCGGGGCGGCCGCTGTCCTGGCCGTGTTCACCGCCCTCGCCGAACTCGGTGTCCAGGTCGAGGTGGTCGGCTACCTGTGCCTGGCCGAGAACATGATCGGTGGCGACGCCCAGCGTCCGAGCGACGTGATCGAGATCCGCAACGGCACGACGGTCGAGGTGATGAACACCGACGCCGAAGGCCGACTGGTCATGGCGGACGGACTCAGCCTCGCCGTCGAGGACGAGGAGGTCGAGGCCGTGATCGACGTCGCCACGTTGACCGGTGCGGCGTTCCGGGCGATCGGGAAGCGGGCCACCGCGGTCTTCGCCAACGACGACGACGTGCTGCGCCAGGTCCTGTCGGCCGCCGAGGCTGCGGGCGAGGCGAGTTGGCACCTGCCGCTGTGGGAGGAGTTGCGCGACAACCTCGAGTCCGACGTCGCCGACCTCGACAACCTCGGCCGCGGCGACGAGGCGGGCGCGACCATGGCGGGGCTGTTCCTGCGCGAGTTCGTCGACGGCCGCCCGTGGGTCCACCTCGACATCGCCGGACCCTTCTGGCAGGACGCCGACCGCTACCACAACCCGCGCCACGGCACGGGCGTCGCCGTACGCACGCTGTTGCGTTGGCTCGAGCAGACCACGACCTGAGACGGTTCCCTGTCACCGCCTCAAGCACCGGTCCTCCGGTGACGAGGTTGGGTATGGGACCGATGCATCGAACCTCGGAGGCGGCGTGGCGATCGGCGGGCCGTTCCGCGACGTCCTCGTCGCGGCACAGACCGGCGCCCCGTGGGCCCTGCAGTTGCTGTACGAGGACCTGTCACCGGTGGTGGCCGGCTATCTGCGTCTGCAGGGACTTCGCGACGTCGAGGACCACACCAGCGAGGTGTTCCTCGGGGTGTTCCGCAACCTCGCCGCGTTCTCGGGCGACGAGGCGGGCTTCCGTTCCTGGGTCTTCACGATCGCCTATCGGCGGATCGTCGACGAGCGTCGCCGCCGGGGGCGTCGCCCCGACCCGCAACCGCTCGTGGCCGAGAACGACCCGGTCGGCGGCGATGTCGAAGCCGAGGCGTTGGAGGCACTCGGTGGTAGCTGGGTGCGCGAGGCACTGGCCGAGTTGACCGACGAACAGCGACAGGTGGTGGTGTTGCGCATCCTGGCCGGGTTGAGCGCCGACGAGGTTGCGGTCGTCATCGGCAAGCGTCCGGGTGCGGTTCGCGTCCTGCAGCACCGTGCCGTCGAGCGGTTGCGGCGCGCCCTGGAGCGGGGCAGGGTCTCCGATCCGATGGGGGGGAACTGATCATGCCCGACGAGATCACCCGTAACGCCTTCGACCAGTCCGGCGATGACGAGGGTGAGATGACCAGACGCCCCCGCCTCGATGACCGCACCGCGGACGCGGTGTTCTCCGGTCGGCTGCCCGCCGACCGCGAGGACCTCGCCGACGTGGCCGCGCTCGCCGAGACGTTGCGCGCTGCAGCGTCGGCAACGCCGGCGCCCGTCCCCACCGCGTCCCTGAACGCGATGTTGCAGGACGGTCTCTCCATCGAAAATGGCGACCTGCCGGTGACGGTGGGGAGCAACGCTGCGGCACCTGCCACGCAGGGGGCCCGGCTGCCGAACTGGAGAAGGAAGAGCATGCTGCTCGAGATGATCATCGCAAAGGTGGCGGGCATCAGCCTGCTCGCCAAGACCGGCGTGGCCGCTGCAGCCATCACCGCGGGCGCCACCGGCGTCGCCGTGACCGGCAACCTGCCCGCACCGGCCCAGGACGCGTTCGACCGCGCATTCGTCCAGTCCGAGGACGACGAGACCGAGGCGCCGACCGACGAAGCGACGGAGGCCGACGCCGAAGCGGTCGACACCGAAGCGGTCGACACCGAAGTTGTCGACGAGACGCTGGTCTCGGAGGAGCCGGACACCGAGACGGAGGACGCCGAGGACGCCGGGCGTCCCGAGGTCCCTGGTGCCGAAGGTCGCGCGAACGCCGACGAGAACGCCGGGGAGAACGGTGCCCACGGCCGGGCCACGGCCGACGACGCCGCGACCGGCGGTCGCGACTTCGGCCAGCAGCGAGCCGAGGAAGGTAAGCAACGCGGCGAGGAGGCCTCGAAGGCCGGCCGTGACCGCGCGGCGAACGCTCCCGACGACGGCGCCGAGGAGCCCGAGGCCGAGGAGCCCGAAGAGTCGGACGCCGAGGAGTCGGACGAAGCGTCGGCACAACAGCAGCCGGAGGGCAAGCCCGCCGGTTCCGCCGCGACCGGCGAGGAGAAGTCGAGCTCGGCGCGCGACAAGGCTGCCGACCGCCGTCCCTGACCGCAGCGCAAGACCGCACCGCAAGACCGCACCGCAAGACCCAGGGAGCCCCGCGCCAGCGGGGCTCCCTCGTCTTGCGGCCGGTATGCCCGAGCGCGGTGTGTCGCGCGTCAGCCCACCGCTGCAGCCGCTGCTCGACCAGCCGTGCGGCCGCTGAAGATGCAGCCGCCCAGGAACGTGCCTTCGAGTGCCCGGTAGCCGTGCATGCCACCGCCGCCGAACCCGGAAACCTCCCCGGCCGCGTAGAGGCCGTCGAACACCTCGCCGCCCGCGCGAAGCACACGGGCTTCGAGGTCGGTCTCGATCCCGCCGAGCGTCTTGCGCGTGAGCAGGTTGAGCTTGACGCCGATCAGCGGCCCGGCGTCGGGATCGAGCAGCCGGTGCGGGGTCGCCACCCGGATCAGCTTGTCCCCGAGGTAGGTCCGGGCGTTGCGGATCGCCGCGATCTGCAGGTCCTTGGTGAACGTGTTGGCCAGCTCGCGGTCGCGGGCGGTGACCTCCTCGCGGACGCGGTCGAAGTCGAGCAGCGGCTGCTCGGTCAACTCGTTCATGCCGCGGACCAGGGCTTCGAGGTTGTCACGGACCACGAAGTCCTCGCCCTTGTCGAGGAACGCCTGCACCGGCGCCGGTGGCCCCGGCCGGACCCGCTTGGAGAGCAGCTTGTAGTCCTTGCCGGTCAGGTCGGGGTTCTGCTCGGAGCCGGACAGCGCGAACTCCTTCTCGACGATCTTCGTCGTGAGCACGAACCAGGTGTGCTCGTGGCCGCTGCGGCCGATGTGCTCGAGCGTGCCGAGCGTGTCGAAGCCGGGGAACAGCGGCACCGGGAGGCGCTTGCCGGTCGCATCGAGCCACAGCGACGACGGGCCCGGCAGGATCCGGATGCCGTGGTCGGACCAGATCGGGTCGTAGTTGGCGATGCCCTCGGTGTAGTGCCACATCCGGTCGGGGTTGACGATGTTGGCCCCCGCGGTCTGCGAGATCTCGAGCATCCGCCCGTCGACGTGGTCGGGAACGCCGGTCAGCAGGTGCTTCGGAGGTGATCCGAGACGCTGCGGCCAGTTGCGCCGCACCAGGTCGTGGTTGGCGCCGATGCCACCCGAGGTGACGATCACCGCCTGGGCGCGCAGTTCGAACTCGTCGACCTCGACGCGCGAACTCTTGCGGCCACGCTCGACGTCGGACGCCTCGAGTACCCGGCCCCGGATGCCTTGCGCAGCACCGTCCTCGACGATCAGTTCGTCGACCCGGTGCCGGAAGTGCAAGCGCACGAATCCCTGCTCGACGGCGGCGCGGACGCGACGCTCGAACGGTTCGACGATGCCCGGCCCGGTCCCCCAGGTGATGTGGAAGCGCGGAACCGAGTTGCCGTGCCCGATCGCGCCGTAGCCACCGCGTTCGGCCCACCCGACGATCGGGAACCAGCGCATGCCCTGCTCGTGAAGCCACGCGCGTTTCTCGCCGCTGGCGAAGTCGACGTAGGCCTGCGCCCACTGCCGCGGCCAGTGGTCCTCCTCCCGGTCGAACCCGGCGGTGCCCATCCAGTCCTGCAGCGCCAGGGCGTGGGAGTCGTTGATGCGCATCCGTCGCTGCTCGGGCGAGTCGACGAAGAACAGGCCGCCGAACGACCACCACGCCTGTCCTCCGAGCGACTGCTCGGGTTCCTGGTCGACCAGCAGGACCCTGCGGCCCGCGTCGGCGAGTTCTGCCGTGGCGACCAG
>JAGXST010000214.1 GCA_018335555.1 Actinomycetota bacterium
TGGATGCGTTGCAGCGCGTGGACGCGGCGGGACGCACCGAGGCCGGCACGCCGGCCGTGCGCTTCCTGCTGCGCGACGGTCGCGAGTTCGGGACGTTGGCGATGGCCTACCTCGACGAGAACGGGGCCGACCAGTTCGCCGCCGACCTGCGTGCGGCGCTCGAAGGCCGCGGGGTCGAGATCTCGCTCACGGCGGGGTCCTTCCGGCGCGCCGCCGGATGACGCAGCCACCTGCTTGACTCACCTCGCTCGCGGCCGCAAACCAGGGCCCGCAGGATGAGGTGACGACGCGTATGGACGAGCGGACGCGCGTTCCGTCGTGGCTCGAAACCGCCGCCGCGTGGTCGTGGCGCTTGCTGCTGGTGGGCTTGGCGTTCGCCGTCCTCGTTGGGGTGGCGATGCGCCTGTCGCTGGTCACCGTGCCGCTCATCGTCGCCCTGTTCCTGGCCACGCTGGCACTGCCCGCGGCCCGCCGTCTCACTCGGCGCGGCTGGCCCCCGGCGGTCGCCGCGTTCGTGGTCGTCTTCGGCGGGCTCGCCGTCGCCGTCGCCGGGATCGTGGCACTCGTGCCGATCCTGGCCGACCAGGGCGGGCAACTGGTTCCGACCGTGGCGGTCGCCCTCGACGACCTGCTGCACTGGCTCGAGACCGGACCGCTCGGCTTCGACCAGCGCCAACTGCAGGAACTCGGGGAGCAGTTGGTGGTGCAACTCGAGGAGCAGTCCGGGTCGCTGGCACTGGGGGCCCTCGGTGCGTTGGCGACCATCGTCGAGGTCGTCGTCTCGACCGTCCTGGCCCTGATCCTGCTGTTCTTCCTGGTCAAGGACGGCGACCGGATCTACGGCTGGTTCCTGGCGCGATCGCCGGACGCGCATCGCGACGTCCTGCGTGGCGTCGTCGTGCGGGCCTGGGACGCCGTCGGCGCCTACATCCGCGGGACCGCCCTGGTGGCCCTGATCGACGCCGTCGGCATCGGGATCGGGCTCGCCATCGTCGGGGTCCCGCTCGTGCTGCCGTTGGCGGTGCTGGTCTTCATCGGTGCCTTCGTGCCGATCATCGGTGCGTTCGTGTCAGGCATGGTGGCGGTGCTGGTCGCCCTGGCCGACGGGGGGCCGACCACGGCGCTGATCGTGCTGGCGATCGTGGTGGCCGTCCAGCAGGTCGAGTCCGACATCCTCCAGCCGCTGATCATGCAGCGCATGGTGGCCGTGCCCCTGCACCCGATCGTGGTGCTCGCCGTGCTGGTCGCAGGGACGGTTCTGGTCGGTGTCGTGGGGGCATTCCTGGCGGTGCCGCTGGCGGCGGCCGCGTCCGCGGTCACCAACGAGCTACGGCTGCGCCATCAGACCGATCTGGACGGCCCCCGACCGCTGGGCGGACGGCACGGGCGACTCACGTCCGACCCGCAACCGGTCGTGCCGGTCCCAGGGCCTCAGCGCGAGTCGCCGCCGAGCCGCTCGTAGAGCGGGAACGCCTCGAGCCAGCCTGCAGGCGCCGGGCCGCCGCCGTCCTCGAGCACCGCGTGCAGACGGTGGCGTTGCTGGCGCAACCACGCCAGGGCCGCGATCTTCTGGTCGTTGGTCAACTCGTCGGTCTCGACCACCACGGACTCGTCGCAATGCAGCAGGAACCGTTCCCACTGCGTGCGTCGGACCCAGTGGTCGGGGTCCTCGAGCAGCCAGCGCAGCAGGGCCCGTTGCCGCTCGTCGAGGTGGTCCGGAACGGCACGGCGTGAGCCGGGCATGTTGGGGGGCATGGTCGTGGTCACGACGGTGGCGATCCTCGCCTCGGGGTCGTCCGGCCCCATCGTAGGCGGTGGATCGGCGTGGTCACGCCGCCTCGACGACCACCTCGGCGATGCTGCCACGGAACCTGCCGCCGTCCGGGCCGAGCTCGGTGAACCACAGCAGGATCGTGCTGCCCTCGGCGTCGTCGGCGAGGTCGATCTGCTCGGTTTCGCCCGCCCCCTCGACCCTGCCGACTTCGCGGCCCCAGTCGGCCGGCGCCTGCCCGGACTCGGGCGCGCCCTCACCGACGTACACGCTCATGGAGTACCCGGGGTGAGCCGTGGTGACCGTGAGGCGCCCGAGGGCCGCGGCCGTGCCGAGGTCGATCCACAGGCCGACGCCCTCCTTGCCGATGGCCGCGAGCGGGTCGTTGTAGCCCTCGGTCTGCCAGGCCGTCGCCGGGTCCCCGTCGATTGCGAGTCCGGTCTCGTGGCCGCGTTCGCGGCCATCGCCGAACGGGTCGTGGTCGCCGGCATCCTCGATCCCGATCGTGTCCTCGCCGCCGCCCGACCCGTCCTCGGCCTGCTCGTCCGTCGCCTCGCCGCCCGCCTGTTCCCCGGCGCCGGGTCCGCCGGGCCAGACGAACCAGAGGCCGAGGACGAGCACCAGCAGGGCGAGCGCCCACGGCAGCCACGGTCGACGGGCTTCGTCGTCGGTGACCGGTGGGGGCCCATGACCGACGCGTGGCGTCGCGTCCAGCGCCCGAGTCGGCTCCTCGGCCCGTGGTTCGGCGACGGGGGCGGACATGGGGGCGGCCGCCGGCGCGGGCCGCGCTGCTGCCGGGGTGATCGGTGCCGTCGCGTGGACCGGGTCACGGCGGATGCGACGGATCCGGGCCGCGAGCTCGGTCGCCGCCTGCGGTGCGGCGAAGGGCGCGAGCGCGGCCGCCAGTGCGGCGCCGTCGGTGTACCGGTCGTCGGGATCGATCGCCGTGGCCCGCCCGATGATGTCGTCGAGCGCAGCCGGCACACCTGCGGCCACGCTGGACGGCCGCGGGAGCCCGTCGGCGACCAGCCGGCGGGCGGCGACCTCGGCGGCGGTGCCCTCCCCGAAGGGCAGCGCCCCGGTCAGGGCCTGGTGCAGCATGAGGCCGAGCGCGTAGACGTCGGCGCGTCCGTCGACGGGCTGATCCCGTAGTTGCTCCGGAGCCAGGTACCGCGCGGTGCCGACGACGTGTCCGGGCATGGTCAGTCGCGTGGTGGCCTCGCCCAGCGCCCGGGCGATGCCGAAGTCGGCCACCTTCGCCACCCCGTCCCGGGTGACCAACACGTTGGCCGGCTTGACGTCGCGGTGCACGAGTCCGCGTCCGTGTGCCGCGCCGAGTGCCCGGCCGATCTGCGAACCGACGGCCGCGACGACACCGGGTGGCAACGCCCCCTGGTCCAGCACGTCGCCGAGGGTGCCGCCCTCGACCAGTTCCATCACCAGGAAGTCGCACCCGTCGACGTGGCCGATGTCGTAGACGATCACCGCGTTGGGGTGGGTCAGCTTGGCGGCCGCAGCCCCCTCGGCGCGGAAACGTGCGGCGGTCTCGTCGTCGCGGGCGAGATCCTGGTGCAACAGCTTGACGGCCACGGTGCGGTCGAGAACCTGGTCGTGGGCACGCCAGACGGCGCCCGCACCGCCCGTGCCAAGCTGGTCGAGCAGCACGTAGCGGTCGTCGAGCACCTGCCGAGTAGCGGCTCGGTCGTGAGCGCCGTTCGAGTTCGTCTCGTCCACGTCCCGTCACGTTCGTCTGTTGCGCCCCGTGCGGCGGCGCGTGTCATGCCCCGACCCTATGCGCTCGCGCGACGGGCATGGCCAGCCGGCCATGGTCCGGCTGGACGCCTTCCGCCGAGGGCCCGATCAGTGCCGCTCGGTCCAGAAGGCCGCGATCTCGGCGAGTGCGGCCTCGAACGTGCGATGGGGACGGACGCCGAACACCTCGTGCATCCGGTTCGTGGCGTACGAGCCCCGCCACGGCTCGTCGTCGGAGGCCGCGGCCGTGGCCGAAGGTGCGGGGACGAACGCGCGGAGGGCGGCGAGGTACTCGCCGAAGGTCGTGTGACCCCCGACCACGTTCACCGTCGCCTCCGCATCGCTGCCCAGTGCGACCAGTGCCGCCTCGACCAGGTCGTCGACGTGCACCCAGCCGAACGTGGTCGCCGGCGGGATCCCCGGCAACTCCCCGTCGCGGTAGCGCTCGGGCATCCGTGTGCCCCAGGTGGAGGTGGGTCCGGCTCCCAATACCGCCGGCGGACGCAGGATCGCCACGGACAACCCCTGCGTGCCCCCGCGCGCCACCTCGGCCTCGGCTTCGGCCTTGGTGATCGCGTACGGGCTGCCCGCGCTGCTCGCCGGCGCCGGACCGGCGCTCTCATCGGCCGCCAACGGGGCGTCCTCGTGGAGCACGCCGTCGCCGCCGTCGCCGCGGTCGTAGACCGACGTGGTCGAGATGTGGACGAACCGGGGGAGCCCGGTCGCCAGCGCCGCATCCACCAGCGTCCGCGTGCCGACCGTGTTGACCGCCCGTGCGGTCTCGAGGTCGGGGCCGGCCGTCGCGGCCGCGTGGACGATGCCGGCTGCGTCCTGGAGCACCGCGATCTGTCCGTCGACGTCGCTCAGCGCGACGACCGCCTGCTCGATGCCGAGTCCGGCCAGTTCGTCGCTCGGCGTGCGCACCAGCGCGACCACCTCGTCGCCGCGCTCACGCAGTGCACGGGCGATCCTGCCGCCGACGAACCCGGTCGCCCCGGTCACCACCACGCGTGCCATGTCCACTCCTCGCGAAGACTCGTGTCCGACTTCGGTCGAACGGTAGCCGTCCCGTGTCCGACGAACGGCGGCAGTCGTCCTAGGCTGGGTTCGGACGCGAACCTTCCGCGCCCCTCCCGCTCCCCGCATTCCCATTGGAGATGCCATGCAGATGGAATACCGCCGCCTCGGCACCGCCGGCATCAAGGTCAGCGCGCTGTCGTTCGGCTCGTGGGTCACCTTCAAGAACCAGGTCGATGTCCAGCGTGCCATCGAATGCCTCGATGCCGCGAAGCAGGCCGGCGTGAACTTCTTCGACAACGCCGAGGCCTACGCCGGCGGCGAGTCCGAGCGCATCATGGGCCAGGCCATCCGCGAGCTCGGCTGGGAACGGCACAGCTACCTGGTCTCGTCGAAGTTCTTCTGGGGTCTGCACGAGGGCGCCAACACCAAGAACACCCTCAACCGCAAGTACCTGCTCGAGGCGATCGAGGCTTCGCTCGACCGCTTCGACCTCGACTATCTCGACCTCATCTACTGCCACCGTGCCGACCCCGAGACGCCGATCGAGGAGACCGTGCGTGCGATGTCGGACGCGATCGAGCGCGGCTGGGCGCTGTACTGGGGTACCTCGGAGTGGTCCGCCGACGAGATCCGCGCCGCCTGGGAGGTCGCGGACCGAAACGGCTGGCACAAGCCCGTGGTCGAACAGCCGCAGTACAACCTGTTCCACCGTGACCGGGTCGAGAAGGAGTACGCCCGGCTGTACGAGGACATCGGCCTCGGCACCACGATCTGGTCGCCGCTCGCCTCCGGGCTGTTGACCGGCAAGTACCTCGACGGCATCCCCGAGGGCAGTCGTGGCGCGCTGGAGGGCTTCGGCTGGCTGGCCGAACGCCTCACCGACGCCGAACAGAACGCGATCGTGCGCGAACTCAAGGACGTCGCCGACGACCTCGACTGCTCGCTGGCGCAACTCGCGCTGGGCTGGTGTCTGAAGAACGACGACGTGTCCACCGTCATCACCGGCGCGTCACGGGTCGAGCAGGTCCACGAGAACATGCAGGCACTCGAAGTCGTGCCGAAGCTCACCGACGACGTGATGGCGCGCATCGACGAGGTGACCCGCGCTTCGTAGCGGCTACCAGCCACGCTCGAGCGGGCGGCCCTCGGCGTATCCGGACCGGGTCTGGATACCGACGACCGCCCGCTCGGCGAACTCGGGCAGGCTCGCTGCGCCCGCATAGGTGAAGGCGCTGCGCACACCGGCGACGATCGTGTCGAGCAGGTCCTCGACCCCCGGCCGGTGCGGGTCGAGGTACATGTGGCCCGAGCTGATGCCCTCTTCGAACAGGCTCTTCCTGGCCCGTTCGAACGCGTTCTCGCCCTCGGTGCGCTGCTTGACGGCGCGGGCCGATGCCATCCCGAACGACAGCTTGAACGGACGGCCGTCGGCGTCGTGCTCGAGGTCGCCGGGGGACTCGTGGGTGCCGGCGAACCACGAGCCGACCATCACGTTCGATGCGCCGGCCGCGAGCGCCAGCGCCACATCGCGTGGGTGGCGCACGCCGCCGTCCGCCCACACGTGGGCGCCGAGCCGGGCCGCCTCCCGGGTACAGGCCAGCACGGCCGAGAACTGGGGCCGCCCCACCCCGGTCATCATCCTGGTGGTGCACATCGCACCGGGACCGACCCCGACCTTGCAGATGTCGGCACCGGCCTCGACGAGGTCTGCAACGCCCTGTTCGGTCACGACGTTGCCGGCGACGATCGGAACCGGCGGGTCGATCGCGCGCACGGACCGCAACGCGTCGAGCATCCGTTCCTGGTGGCCGTGGGCGGTGTCGAGCACGAGCACGTCGACGCCCGCTGCGACCAGGCGCTTGGCCCGGTCGGCCGCGTCCCCGCTGACCCCGATGGCCGCGGCGATCCGCAGTCTTCCGCCGGTGTCGAGGTTGGGCCGGTACAACGTCGAGCGCAGCGCGCCCGTGCGGGTGAGCAGCCCGAGCAGGCGGCCGTCGCCGGCGACGACGGGCGCGAGGCGGTGGCGTGCCTCGGCCAGACGGTCGAAGGCCGTGCGCGCGTCGACGGTCTCGGGCAGCGTGGTCAACTGCTCGCTCATGACGCGGCCGACCTGGGTGAACCGGTCGACGTCGACCAGGTCGACGGGGGTGACCACGCCGACCGGGCTGCCGGCGTCGACCACCACGATCGCCCCGTGGGCGCGCTTGTTGATCAACTGCAGTGCGTCCGCCACCGTGTCGGTCGGGGCCAGGGTGATCGGGGTCTCGAAGACGGGGTGGCGCGACTTGATCCAGCCGAC
This sequence comes from Actinomycetota bacterium, assembly GCA_018335555.1. GTDB lineage: Bacteria > Actinomycetota > Nitriliruptoria > Nitriliruptorales > Nitriliruptoraceae > Egicoccus. Next base: position 6,843 of record JAGXST010000214.1, read on the forward strand.
CACGTCCTCGACCACGTCCAGCGGGATGTCCTGTGGCAGCACCGCGAGACCGCCACGGCGGGCCAGCGTCTCGGCCATACGCCGGCCCGACACCGCCGTCATGTTGGCTGCGATCACCGGGATGGTGGTGCCGGTGCCGTCCCCGGTGGCCAGGTCGACGTCGAGCCGGGAGGTGACGTCGGAGCGGGCGGGAACGAGGAACACGTCCTCGTAGGTCAGGTCCGTGATGGGCTCCTGGCCGTCGACGAAGCGCACCGGCATCCCTTGTCGTCGCTGGCCGTCGACGATACCCCGCTGCCTGGGCCCGCTCCGCACGATCGTGTGCGGACGCCTTGACGGCGCCCGCAAATCCGGGAGGGTGGACGTGCGCAATTCCAGGGGCGGACACGATGTCACAGTCAGAGGACGGGTTGGTCGAGGTCGACGCGCTGCGAGCGGCGGTGCAGGAGCACTACGCCGAGGTGGCACACGACCCGGTCGGCGGTGACTTCCACTTCCACACCGGCCGTGCGGCGACCGAGCGGCTGGGCTACCCCGACGAACTCCTCGAGCATCTGGCCGACGCCTGCATCGAGGCGTTCGCCGGTGTTGCGAACCCGTTCGCCTGGGGGCTGCCCCGGCACGGCGAGCGCGTCGTCGACATCGGATCGGGGGGTGGCCTCGATTCGATGGTGGCTGCCCGCGCCGTCGGGCCCGACGGTTTCGTCGTCGGGGTCGACATGACCCCGGCCATGCTCGAGCGGGCCCGCCGCAACGCCCGGGCAGCCGGCATCGACAACATCGAGTTCCGCGAGGGTCTGGCAGAGGCACTGCCGGTCGAGGACGGCTGGGCCGACCTGGTCGTCTCCAACGGCGTGCTCAATCTCGTACCCGACAAGGTCGCCGCCTACGGCGAGATCATCCGGGCACTGCGTCCGGGTGGTCGCATCCAGATCGCCGACGTGTGCGTCGAGGTCGAGGTGCCGCGTGATGCCCGTGCGGACATCGACCTGTGGAAGGGCTGAATTGCCGGTGCCCTGCCGTGCGCAGGGTGGCAGAAGGTGATGGAGGACGTCGGGTTCGGCGATCTGCGCTTCGGCGAGCCCGTCGACACCTACGGGGGCGCGCCCGGCGAGGCCAACGCCCGGACCTTCGGTGTCCACGGCTACCCGTTCACCGCGGTGAAGCCCGGCTGAGTCCGACTGCCGGGTGAACTCGGGCGGCCGCTGCCGAGGTTGCGCCCGCTGCCGGCACGACTTGCCGCATAGGCGCGGCAAGTGGTGCGCGCCGGCAGCCCAACCGCTCGTCCCGGCACCACTTGCCGCATATGCGCGGCAAGTGGTGCGTGCGGGTCGTGCTCCGTTGGCGGTGGTGTGCGCTCAGGGACGTGGCGTCGCGCGGCGTCTGTCGCGCCAGCGGCGCCAGGTCCGTCGGGCGGTGCGCAGGAGCAGCAGCGCGACGACGACGCCGACCACCAGCAGCACCGCGACGGCGACGATGGCCAGGACCGGGTTGGTGACCGCGAGCCAGACGACGAAGGCGACGATGCCGTCCTCGCCCAGGCTGATCGCACTGTTGGTGAACGGCTCGGGGGAGGCGTTGACCGCCGCCCGGGTGGTGGCCTTGGTCAGGTGGCTGACCGTGGCCAGCCCGCCGGCGGCGAGTGACGAGCCGAACTGTTCCCACGCGCCGGCATCGCCGGTGAGCAGCCACGCGACGCCGACGGCGCCGAGGGGTCGGATCGCGGTGTGGGCCACGTCCCACAGGTCGTCGAGGTAGGGGATCTTGTCGACGACGAATTCGACGAGGAACATGACCCCGGCCACGACGAGCACCTCGGGGCGCTCGAACACGGCCGGTACCTCGGCCACGTCGTAGCGACCGAACAGCCCGAGCAGGGCGATCACGGCGTACAGGTTGAGCCCGGACGCATAACCGACCCCGGCGACGAGGCCGGCGATTCCCTCCATCAGGCCAGGCTCCGCGCGGCACGCCTGGCGAGGCGGCGAAGGGTCCCGTCGGGGAGCAGTCCCGCCAGTCGGTCGGGCAGCAGGCCCGCAAGCCCACCGCTGTCGGCCTGCAGCAGCGCCGCGGCGATGCGCGTGCGGTCGCTCTCGCGTGCGAACAGTCGCAGCAGGTCGGCCGGATCGACGGCGCCGAGGGCGCCGCGATCGAGCAGTCGTTGGGTCGCCCGACGCCGCTGCCAACCGTCCGGGAACCGGCGCAGCAAGACGACCACGTCGTCGGCGTCCGAGGTCTCGCGCGCTGCCTGCTCGACCCCTCGCACCCGCGCCTCGGCGTGCGTCGGGCGGTGGGTGCGCCCGCGCGTCTCAGGAGCCGACGGTTCCGCCAGCGGCTCGGGTTCGGGCATCGGTTCGGGTTCGGGCAGCGGCGTTGGTTCGGGTACCGGGAGCGGTTCGGGTACCGGGAGCGGTTCGGGTACCGGGAGCGGGTCGGGGACCGGGTCGGGCACCGGGACCGGTTCCGGTGCCGGCCACGTCTCGGCGGCCGCCTCGGGTGGTGGCGGGGGCGGTGGCGCCGCGGCGCTCAGCGCATCGAGCCGGGCGAGCAGGTCGGCCCCCGCCTTGCCGTCGAGGTCGAGCAGGTGCTCGGCGGGCGGGCGGGTCTGCTCCCACGCGGGCGGCCGCGGCAGGTGCGGATCGAGTTGACCGGCCAGGTGCGTCATCCCGCCCTGGGCCAGTGCACGGCCGAGGTCCCGGCGCTCGTCCAACGAGAGGTTGCGCAGCAGGGTGCCGGCCTCGGCGACCACCCGCCCACGGTCCATCGCCCGGCCACGTCGCCCCGTAGGACCGACCATCCCGGGATCCCCCCCGGGGCCCATCACTCCGGCACGCTGCCAGCGGCGTAGCAGCGTCGCGAGCTCGTCGAGCGCCATCGGGGCCTCCTCAGGCCTCCTCGCCGCGGCTCGTGCCGAGGCGGCCGAGCAGGCCCTTGAGGTCCAGGCCCGTCAGGTCGGATCCGATCTGGATGCCCTGTTCGACATTGCTGGCCACGTTGCGGGTCAGGTCGGAGGCACCGTCGGTCGAGATCACGGTCAGCTTGTCGATCGCGCTGATCGGCTCGCTCGCGGCGCTGACGAGATCCGGCAGGATCTGGGTCAGCAGGTCGATGATCGCGGCCTCGCCGTAGTGGCTGAACGCCTCGGCGTTCTTGCGCCGTGCCTCGGCCTCGGCCTCACCCTTGGCCAGGATCGCGGCCGCGTCGGCGCGGCCCTCGAGCTCGACCGCCTCGGCCATGCGGGCACGGCGTGCCTTCTCGGCGTCGGCCTCGAAGATCGCAGCGTTCTTGGAACCCTCGGCCTCCTGCTCGACCCGGTAGCGCTGCGCGTCGGCGGGCTTGCGGATCTCGGCGTCGAGCTGACGATCGCGCAGCTGCGCCTCCTGCTCGGCGACGAGCTGCTGCTCCTGGATGACCTCGCGGTTGCGGGCCGCCTCGCGCAGCGGGCCGGCGGCGGCGGCCTGGGCTTGGGCCTCGTCGATCTCGGCCTTGATCTCGGCCTGCTTCAACTCGAGCTGGCGCTGCTGGATCGCGACCGCTTCCTCGGCCCGCAGGCGCTCCTCCTCGGCGGCCTGGTTGGCCCGGGCCTCGGCGATCTTGGCGGTCTGCTCGACGCGGGCGGCCTCGGGACGACCGAGGTCGGTGAGGTACTCGCCCTCGGCCTGGATGTCCTGGAGCTGGAAGGTGTC
>JAGXST010000215.1 GCA_018335555.1 Actinomycetota bacterium
GCCAGGGCATCGAGGCGGGGAAGCCCCATCCGATAGATCTCGCGTGGCGTGAGTCCGCTCTGCCAGCCATACCGGCCGATCTCGTCCTCGTGGACCCAGATCACGCCCTCTTCGTCCGGGGGCGGGGTGTCACCGTCGTAGGTCTGGGCCCAGGGTCGAGCCGTGTAGGTGCGCTGCGGATAGCCCTCGTAGGCCGCCAGCACGCGGTCGATGTACTCGACGGCCCCGGCTTCGACAGCCCCGGGATCGTCCGCGTCACCGGGAATGATGCGGGCTGCGATCGCGGTGACGAGGCTGACCTGGTGGGGGTCGAGGAAACGGCCGAGCGTCCCGCCGGCCGCGGCCTCGGGCACGTCGAGGCCGGGCTGCGGAGTCGCCGAGGGACCCTCGGCCGGGACGGCGGCCGAGTTCCTGCCGGTCGTGCATCCGGGCACCATCGCCGCGGTCGCCAGGGTGCCGGTCACGGCCAGGAAGGACCGTCGACTCAGCCGAGAGCGTTCGTCGTCGTCATCGCTGACCCGGTCGGCCCTCGGTCCCCCACCGGCCCCTGCAGCTGCCTGCGCCATGGGCTCCCCCTCGTCCCGGACGAACCTAGAAAATGGCGCGCGGGCAGGCGAGCCGTACGGAAGTAGGTGGCCGCACGCGGCGAGCAGCCCCGCGCCGGCCGCACTCAGATCTCCTCGTCGGACATGGGGGGACGCTCCACGTAGTCCTCACTGATCTTGTCGCCGAGCGACACGTCCTCGCCCTGCGATTCGGGCAGGTCCTCGCTCGTCGGACGTGGCAGCGCCGCCTCGTCGTCGCTGGCCGCAGGGTCGGCCTCCCCGACCCCGTCCTCGGCGAGTTCCTCGAGTTGCTCGATCGGGATCATGTCCTCGCGGGGCGGTTGGTTCTCGGTGTGCCGGTCGGTCTCGTGCGACGCACCGTGGTCGAGTCGGTCGTTGTCGCTCATCGTGCGCCCTTCAACGGTTGGGAAGGGCACCATCCAACCCGGCTTCGATCTCGTTCGCGTCGGGATGCTCCGACCGCTCGACCGGTTGGCCGACCTCCCCGTGCAACAGACACGCCGCGGTGTGCCCGCCGCCGACCGATCCCTCCCCACCCCCCACCGGGATCAGGTCGGGGTCGATGCGGCCGCACGCCTCGAACACGCGAGGACAACGGGTGCGGAAACGGCACCCCGACGGCGGGTTCATCGGACTCGGCACGTCGCCGACCAGTTCGACCCGGCTCCGTTGCCGCTCGGCGACGGGGTCCGGTACGGGGACCGCCGACAACAGCGCCCGGGTGTAGGGATGCTGCGGGTCGGTAATCACGTCGCGCCGGTCGCCCTCCTCGACGATGCGGCCGAGGTACATCACCGCGATGCGATCCGAGACGTGCTGGACGGCAGCGAGGTCGTGCGCGATGAACAGGTAGGTCAACTGCAACTCGTCCTGGAGTTCGGCGAGCAGGTTGAGTACCTGTGCCTGGATCGACACGTCCAACGCGGCGATCGGTTCGTCACAGACCAGGAAGTCGGGTTCGACCGCCAGTGCCCGCGCGATACCGACGCGCTGGCGCTGACCGCCGGAAAACTCGTGGGGGTAGCGCGAGCCGGTGTCGGGATGCAGGCCGACCCGCTCGAGCAGTTCCGCGACCCGCGTCGCTCGGGCCTGCCTGCCCTGGTGCAGATCATGGATGTCGAGCGCCTCGCCGATCGCATCACCGACGGTGCGGCGCGGGTCCAGCGAGGCGTAGGGGTCCTGGAAGATCATCGCCGCGCGGCGGCGGAAGCGGCGCAGGTCCTTACGTCCGAGATTGCCGAGGTCGGTCCCGTCGAAGGTGACCGTGCCGCTGGTGGGCTCGACCAGGCGCAGGATCGACAGGCCGGTCGTCGACTTGCCGCAGCCGGACTCGCCCACCAGCCCGAGTGTCCGCCCACGCTCGATCGAGAAGCTGATCCCGTCGACGGCGCGCACCGGGTTGCGCTTCCCCCCGACGGCACGACCTCCCGCCGGGAAGTGGACGTGCAGGTCGTCGACCTGCAGGAGCGGATCGCTCACGACGCGTCCTCCTCGCGGTGCTCGGGCGCGGCGATCCCTGCCGTCGCTGCCGCGCGACGGTCGTCCTCGGCGACCTCGTAGAAGCTGCGGATGCGATGCCCGGAGCCAGCGTCGCCGCCGACCTCCCGCAACGGTGGCCGTTCGCTCACGCAGCGCTCGTCGTCGCGGTAGGCGCACCGGGGGTGGAACGCGCAGCCTGCGGGCAGGTCCGTCGGGGCCGGCGGCAGGCCCGGGATCGCCGCCAACTCGTCGCGGTCGAAGGCGCCGAGGACGGGCAGCGACTTGAGCAGGCCGACGGTGTAGGGATGGCGCGGATCGGCGAAGAGCTCGTCGACGTCGGCTTCCTCGACGATCTCGCCGGCATACATGACCATCACCCGATCGGCGATCCCGGCGACCACGCCGAGGTCGTGCGTGATCCAGATCACGGCCATCCCCAACTCGTCCTGCAGTTGGTTCACCAGTTCGATGATCTGTGCCTGGGTCGTCACGTCCAGGGCGGTCGTCGCCTCGTCGGCGATCAGGACCTGCGGGTCGCACGACAGGCCGATCGCGATCACGACGCGCTGGCGCATGCCGCCGCTGAACTGGTGGGGGTAGTCGTCGAGGCGCTTCTCGGCCGCCGGGATTCCGACCTTGCGCAGCAGGTCGACGGCTCGATCACGTGCGTCGGACTCGGAGATCCCGAGGTGGTGGCGCATCCCCTCGGTGAGTTGGCGCCCGATCGGGTGCACCGGGTTGAGCGAGGTCATCGGGTCCTGGAAGACGAACCCGATCCGCCGTCCCCGGACCGCGAGCAGGTCGCGTTCGGACATCGCGATCAGGTCCTGCCCATCGAGCATCGCCGTGCCGGTGACGCGGCCGGGCGGGATCGGGATCAGCTTGGTCAGCGCCATCGTCGAAACGGACTTGCCGGAACCGGACTCGCCGACCAGCGCCAGGGTCTCGCCCCGGCGCAGGTCGTAGTCGAGGCCGCGGACCACGTCGGCGCGCCCGCGCCTGGTCGCGAACGACACCTCGAGGTCGCGTACCGAGAGCACGACGTCGCCGGACGGCCGGTCGATGCTCATCGGCTCCTCCGGGACCGCTTCATTCGACGCTTCCGAGACGGCTCACTCGACCCCCCGTGACTCGATGACGGAGCGCTGTTTGGGGTCGAGCGCGTCGCGCAGACCGTCGCCGAGAAGGTTGAACGCCATGACCGACAGGAAGATCGCCGCGCCGGGGAACACCGACAGCCACCAGCCCTGGCGCTGGAAGCGCTGGGCGTCACTGAGCATGTAGCCCCACGCCGGATCGGGCGGTTGGACGCCCACCCCGATGTAGCTCAGGGCGGCCTCGGTGAGGATGGCGAACGCGAGGCTCAACGAGGCCTGCACGATGATCGGCGCGGCGACGTTGGGGAGGACATGGCGCAAGATGATGCGGCGGTCGCTGGCACCGAGCGAGCGGACCGCCCGGACGTGCAGTTCCTCGCGCACCGACAGCACGCTGCCGCGCACGACACGGGCGAAGATCGGCGTGAACACGATCCCCACCGCGATCATCGTGTTGCGCAGGGACGGGCCGAGCACGGCCACGAGCGCGATGGCGAGCAGGATCACCGGGAACGCGAACAGCACGTCCATGGCCCGCATCCAGACCGTGTCGATCCACCCGCCGCGGTAGCCGGCCCACAGCCCGATCAGGGTGCCCGCCACCAGCGAGATCCCGACGGACACGACGCCCACCTGCAGCGACACCCGGGCGCCGACGACCACTCGACTGAACACGTCACGGCCGAGGTCGTCGGTACCGAACCAGTACTGCGAGGACGGCGGGGCGAAACGGTCGGCGAGGTTCTGCGCATTGATCGGCTGACGGATCAACAGGTCGGCGAACAGGGCAGTGAGCACGAGCGCCGTCAGCATCACGAGGCCGAACACGGCCAGCCGGTTGGCCAGCAGCGCGGACACCGTGGCGCGCCACTGCGACTGGTGCCGGGTGCTCGGGGCCTCGAGCTCGGCGTCGGCCTGATGCACGCGGGGATCGCTCATGTCGATGCCCCCACACGGATGCGCGGATCCAGTCGGGCGTAGACGAGGTCCACCAGCAGGTTCAGCAGCAGGAAGACCGCGGCGACCAACAAGACCGCACCCTGCAGCACCGGGTAGTCGCGGGTCTGGACGGCGTCGAGGGCGAGGCGGCCGATGCCGGGCCACGAGAACACGATCTCGACCACGATGATCCCGCCGAGCAGCGTGCCGAGTTGTAGGCCGGTGACCGTGATGATCGGGATCCAGGCGTTGCGCAGGACGTGGTGACGAAGCACGTAGCGCCAGGGCAGTCCCTTGGCGCGGGCGAGGCGGACGTGCTCGGCGTTGAGCGCCTCGAGCATCGACGAGCGCACGAACCGGGTCAGGATCGCGCCGGTCACCACTCCTGCGGTCACCGCCGGGAGGAGCAGATAACGCAGCGCTGCGGCCGGGTCATCGGCGAACGACGCGTACCCGCCGGGCGGGAGCCACCCGAGCATCCGGGCGAAGACCAGGATGAGCAGGATCCCGAACCAGAAGTCGGGCAACGACACCCCGATCTGGGAGAAGGTGTTGGCCGCGTAGTCGGGAGCTTTGCCCTGCTTGACCGCTGACACGATGCCGGCCGGCAATGCGATCAGCAGGCCGACGATCAGCGCGCCGAACGCCAGCAGTGCGGTCGGGCCGACGCGTTGGCCGAGGGCGAGCGCCACCGGTTGACCGGTGCGGAAGCTCACCCCGAGGTCGCCGGTGACCGCGCGACCGAGCCAGTCGAAGTACTGCACGAGGATCGGGCGATCCAGTCCGGCGCGCTCGACCAGGGCCGCGTACAACTCCGGGGTGAATCGGGTGCCGAGCGCCGAGCGGACCGGGTCGCCCGGGACCAGGTGCATCAGCGCGAACACGATGATCGAGACGCCGAGCAGCGCCAACAGCGACTGGCCGATCCGCAGAGCGACGTAGCGGGCCAAGCCGACTCCTTGTCGACGGTCGGGGGGCGTCCGCGTGGATGCCCCCGGCGCCGGTCACCGTTCCAGGCGGGTGTTCACGAACCGGGTCGCGGCAGAGGCCAGGGTCTCGTAGCCGGTCACGTGCGGCGCCCATGCCTCGACGATGTCGGGGTTGTAGAAGTAGATGTAGGACGCCTGGTCGACGATCCGCTCGGCGGCCTGGTCGTAGATCGCCTTGCGGGCATCCTCGTCGACCTCGACGCGCCCCTGGTCGAGCAGCTCGTCGACCTCGGCGTCGGAGAAGCCCTGGAAGTTGTTCACGCCCTCGGAGTGGTGCTGGGCGTAGTAGAAGTCGTCCGGGTCGATGTTGCCGAGCCAGCCGAGCGCGAAGGCGTCGAAGTTGCCCTCGCCCTGTTCGGCGAGCCAGGTCCCGAAGTCCTCGGTGCGGATGTCGACGGAGATGCCGACCTCGGCGAGTTGCGATTCGATCACCTGCGCGGCCGTGACCGTCTCCGGGAACTCGTTGGTCACCATCAGGTCGATCGTCAGGCCGCTGACGCCGGCCTCGTCGAGCAACTGCTGCGCCTGGTCGGGATCGTGGCCGAACGGGGCGTACTCGTGGTACCAGAAGCTGCCCTCGGGGATCGCGGTCTCGTTCGGCGTCGCCGCATCGAACTTGGCTGCCTCGGCGATCGCCGCCGGGTCGATGGCGAAGGCGATGGCACGACGGACGTCGGGATCGTCGAACGGCTCGCGTTCGTTGTTGAGGCTCATGTACCAGTAGTCGAATCCGGCCGTGCGCCCGATGGTGAGCGCATCGCTGCCCTCGAGGTCGGTGACCTGTTCGGGCGGGACCGAGTCGATCCAGTCGACCTCGCCGGTCTCGAGGTTGGTCAGCTTGACCCCCTCGTCGGGGATGACGCGGAACTCGATGCCGTCGAGGTGGGGACCATCGCCCCAGTAGTCCTCGAACGCCTCGAGTTCGATGACGTCGGCGCCCGACGACACCAGCCTGAACGGTCCGGTCCCGACGGCTTCGTCGGCGAGGGTCCCGGCCTCGATCGCCTCGGCAGGGGCGATCGAGAGTCCCTTGAAGTTGCCGAGCTGGGTCAACAGGTTCGGCGCCGGAGTGTTGAGGTGGATCGTGAGCGTGTAGTCGTCGGTGGCCTCGAACGAGTCGACGGCCGCGAAGCGCCATCCGTTGGCACCCTCGGCGACGATGTAGTCGAGCGAGGCGACCGCATCCTCGGAGGTGAAGTCGCTGCCGTCGTGGAAGGTGACCCCCTCGCGAAGCTGGAAGGTCCAGGTCAGCAGGTCGTCGGAGGTCTCCCAGGACTCGGCCAGGGCCGGCTCCATCGACAGGTCGTCGCCGGGCTGCACGAGCGTGTCGTAGACGTTCTCGAGCACCGTGAAGGCGAACGAGGACGTGGTGGTGAGCGGGTTGAGTTGGTCGGGCTCCCCGCCGATTGCGGCGATCAACGTGCCGCCCTCGGCGCCCGACGCCTCGCCGTTCTCGCCCGGGCCGGCGTCGGGGTCGTCGACGTCGACGCCACCGCCGCCATCGCCACAGGCGGTCGTCAACAGGGCGGCTGCGGCCGCCAGCGCCAACACTCGGATACGCACGGTGATTCCTGCCATCGGGGGTCACACCGACCCTAGAAAGCCCCGGACCCAAACGGACCATGGCCAATCGTCCACGTGGCCGCGAACCCTGTGGATAACCCTGTGGGCATGTGGACGACCGACACGCATGGACTTCCACACCTGTGGTCACACCTGTGGAATTCGTATGTGTGTTCGGTGCGCCCGCGGCCGTTGCTCGCGTCGGCGTCCGCGGCTGCCAGCGGTCCGAATCCCCACCGGGAGCACGCACGACTCGCGCAGGCCCGGCAATCATCCGACGACTCCCTGGCCCGGCCTGCCCAGGTGCCGGAACATGACGACGAGCACGGCCCGGCATCCGCGTGAGCGGAGACCGGGCCGGTCCAGGCGAAACGGTGTGGCGGGTCAGACCGAGCGGGGCTCTTCCCACAGCGCCTCGTCGAGTTCCTGGTCGCGCTTGCGCTTGAGTGCGACGGCGACGCCGGCGAGGACGGCCAGCAGGAGGGCGAACTTGCTCTTGCCCCGCTTCGGCTCGGGTTCCTTGCCGAGCTTGGCCTTGGCATCCTTGCTGATCGCGTCGAACGTGTCGTGGGCCTGCGACGACAACTGCTTGCTCTTCTGGCCGGCCTGGGCAGAGAACTCCTTGCCCTTCTTCTCGGCCTGCTTGCGCAGTGCGTCGGCCCGCTTCTCGAGCTTCGCGACCTTCTTGCTCAGCTTCTTTGACTTGGCCATTCGGGGCTCCTTGCGCGGTCGATTCGTCGTTGCCCTGCCTTGCGCACGAGCCTAGCCATCGGCGCAGAGCGCGCACCCGGCCGTTGCGGACGTCCGTTCACACCGATGGAGGGCCCGCCGTCGCAGGCGGGCCCTCCACCGGATCGATCAGCCGATCGCGAACTCACCGATCGGTCCGAACCGCGTGTAGGTGTCGGCATCGACCGAGAGGTCTGGGTAGTTCGCCGACGTCACGGTGCCGATGGCCTCGAACTGGGCCAGCAGTCCCTGCTGATAGGTGAAGGGCAACTGCACGTTCTCGACGTCCTCGAGCGCGAAGTAGCCGTCGCCACCGAACAGGAAGCTGATCGTGGCCATCGAGAACACCTCGGCACCGGCGACGGTCTCGCCGTCCTCGACGAGCACGACCTCGGTCCCGTCGGCACGGGTGACCACGGCGTCGACGATGCGCTCCCCCTGGGTCGTGATCTCCTCGGCCAGGAAGTCCACGGTCTGAGCCTGGCGCGAGGTGTCGAAGGTGAACTGGATGCCTGCCCACTGGCCGTGGAATCCGCCAGCTCCGGGTTGGGCCGACACGCTGCGTTCGAGCGCCGAGCGCAACTGATCGCCGCTGACCTGGGCCACCGAGATGAAGTTGGCGAACGACGCGATCCGGTAGGTGTCGAGTTCGGTCACGTTGCCCGGTTGGATGATCGCCTCGATGCGCATGCCGCCGCCGTTCTGCAGGGCGACGTCGGCTTCGGGCACGCCGTACTCGTCGGCGTACAGCCGCGCAGTAGCGAGCAGTCCGTCGGTGAGGATGTTGCCGAGGTTGGTCTCGCGATCGCGCACGCCGGGCTCCTGCCGGCGGCCGTCGAGTGGGACCTCGGTGGTGGCGACGATGTTGGCCGCGAGCTCGGCGACGTGCTCGGCGACCGGTGCTTCCACGGTGTCGACGATGGTCTGATTGCGTGGCCCCGTCGGGTCGACCGGCAAGAGGGCCGAGTCGAGGCCGGCCGCGAGCAGGTCACCGTCGGCGTCGAAGTGCAACACGAGATGGCCGATGTCGGCATACGCGCCGGGCGTGGTCACCACGGGCACGCGGTTGCCGTCGGCATCCCGGGCGAAGCGCGGGTAGCGCGGGCCGAGCGCCTCGCCGCCGCCGCCGCCGATGACGGCGTCCACCCCGGTCAACCGGGGCACGAGGGTGAGTTCCTCGTCGAGGTCCTGCAGGTGGCTCGAGAGCACGATGATCTCGACGCCGTCGGCGAGAAGGGCGTCGACCTCGGCCTGGACGGCCGCGAGGACCGCGCTGACCTCGACGTTGCGGGGTGAGGAGATGCTGCGCAACTGCTCGGTGGTCGCGCCCACGATGCCGACGTCACGCCCGGCGACCTCGAACACGGCACTGCCCGCGAGGCGACCCTCTGCCTCGAGCGCGGCCAGTCCTGGTTCGTCCGAGAAGTCGAGGTTGGCCGACAGGAACGGCACGTCGGGGATGGCCTCGATGAACTCGACGAGGCGGTCGGGGCCGAAGTCGAAGTCGTGGTTGCCGATCGTCATCGCGTCGAACCCGGCCTCGACATAGACCCGGGCGTCGTAGAACACCCCGTCGGCCTCGGACGCGGCCAGTTGCGGACCCGCCAGGAAATTGTCGCCCGACGAGATGGTCAGCACGCCGGCGTCGGCGCCCGCGGGGGCGGCGTCCTGCAGGTCCTGCAACTGCGCGACGAAGCGTGCCACGCCACCTTCGCCGGTGGTCGTGTCGGGAATCAGCGCCGACTCGCCGTCGTTGGCGTGCAGGAGCGTGAGGGTGAACTCGGCCTGTTGGCTCCCGAGGTGGCGCAGCAGTCTCGAGACCACGCTGGCGGTTTGATCACGTCGCAGGTTCCCCGCCGGATCGAACGTCGTGGCGCTGCGGCCCCGCATGATGCCGAGGTCGTCGAGGGCGTTGATCTGTCCCTCGTACCGGTTGCCGTCGAGGTCCTCGAAGCTGCCGTCGTCAGAGGCGTCGACATCGAGGTGGCGCGCGATCATCGATGCGAGGTGGTCGCGCCGGATCGGCTCGCCGGGGCGGAAGGTGCCGTCGGCGTAACCGCTGATGATGCCGGCGGCGGCCGCGGCCTCGATCGCGCCCTCGTGCGTGGTGCCGCGCGCGTCGGCGAACCGGGCCGGGGTCACCGGCTCGAGGTCGAAGGTGCGGACCAGGATGGACGCCAACTGGCCACGCGTGACGGCCCGGGCCGGTTCGAAGTCGCCATCGCTGTAGCCGACGACGATGCCCTCGCCGGCAGCGTGGTCGATGGCGTCACCGTGCACGGAGTCGTAGTCGACGTCGGTGAAGGTCGGTGCGGCCTGTTGCGCGAAGGCCGTCGATGGGACCAGGGTCGTTGCCGCCAGGACGGCGGCGGCGGCAGCGGCCAGCAGCCGGCGGGGCCGGCGGGGATGGGTCTCGGGTGTGCTCACAGCAGTTCGTCTCCTGCCCGGTGAACGCCGACGGCAGGCGCCGAACGGCGACCTTCGGCGATCCTTTCGGGCTAGTCGCGCGATAGCAATGGTGGAGTTCGCACACGCGCGCGAGTCGCCCATCCGGCACGACCCTCCCGTCGATGCCAGGCGGCCGCGGATTCGGTTCCGTCAGCGCGGCAGCGAGCCGTGCGGTGCTCTCGACGGACCTGGAACGCACTTCGCCCCCGACCGGAGAGGTCGGGGGCGAAACGGTCAGCGTGATCCGGCGAAACGTCACCGGCTCGTGGTGGGCCAAGGAGGACTTGAACCTCCGACCTCACCCTTATCAGGGGTGCGCTCTAACCAAGCTGAGCTATTGGCCCGTGCAAACGCGGGGCGACGAGAGCCCCGCGACGCGGCGCAGCGTACCGATCCCACGACGGCGTGGCGAACCCGTTGCCGGTCTCAGCGCGACCCGAACAGGTCGTCGTCGGTGTCGCCGAGGCGTCGTGGGTCGGCGGGTGACTCGTCGGCGGCGAACCCGTCGGTCCATGCCCCCGGCGTGTCGTCCTCACGCCCGAGCGGGACGACCGGGGGGCGTCCGGCGGTCGTTTCGGCACCCGCCCACCCGAGGCCTGACCGGTCGGGATCGCGGCGCCGCGACTCGGCGGCCGCCGGCTGACCCGGCACGGTCCGGCGCCCGGCCTTGGCCACCTCCTCGACCACACCGAAGGTCAGACCACCGGTCAGGTCGGCGATGAGGTTGTACAGGAACGTGAAGAACACCATCACGGCGGTCTGGACCACCACGCCCAACAGGCCGAGCAGGATGAGTGCCCGGAACAGGTTGCCGGCGTTGACGCCGCAGGCGGTGAAGCCGACGTCGAGCAGGATCGAGCAGACCTGGTCGACCAACTGCAGTCGCTCGACGATCATCCACACGATCGCCGCCACCAGCAGGCCCACCGCCAACAGCGCCAGGTTGACGATGACGGCGAACTTGAGCACCGACCACGGATCGATGCGCTTGACGGTCATCCGGCGTCTGGCCACGGGCACGTCCTCGGGGATGAGCTTCGTCTCGTGCGCTCGCGGCGCCGTACGCCGCCAGCTCCTCGGGCACGAGACGTCGGGAGCCTACTCCGACGGCACGTCGCCGTCGGGATCCACCACCGCGTCCTCGTCGTCGACCACGAGGGCGACCGCGACCACGCTGGCACCATCACCGGGCTTCATCAGGCTGACTCCCTGCGTGGCGCGGCTCATCGGCCGCACGTCGGCGAGGTCCATCCGGATGATGACCCCGGTGTCGCTGACCAGCAGCACCTCGGCCTCGTAGGGCACGACCAGCGAGCCGGCCAGTCCACCTCGCGCCTCGGACAGCTTGACGGTCTGCACGCCCTGCCCGCCCCGCTTCTGCGTCGGGTAGTTCACCATCGGGGTGCGCTTGCCGAAGCCACGGTCGGTCACCACCAGCAGGTAGGTGTCGTCGTCGGCATCCTGCGTGCCGACCACCCCCATCGCCAGCACCTGGTCGTCAGCGCCCTTCAACCGCATGCCGCGCACACCGGCCGCGGACCGGCCCATGGCACGTGCGTCGTCCTCGCCGAAACGGATCGCATAGCCCTTGCGCGACACCAGCACGACGTCCTGGTCGCCGTCGGTGACGGCGACACCGATCAGTTCGTCGTCGTCGCCGAGGTTGATCGCGATCAGTACCGAGCGGGGCGAGTCGAAGGCGTCGAGACGGGTCCGCTTGACGGTGCCCTGCCTGGTGGCGAACACCAGGTAGCGCTCACCGGTGAAGTCGTTGAGGGCGCGGACAGCGGCCACGGTCTCGCCCTGCTCCAGCGCGAGGCCGGGAACGTTGGCGACGTAGACGCCCTTGGACGAACGTGACTTCTCGGGGACCTGGTAGGCCTTGATGCGGTAGACGCGGCCCCGGTTGGTGAAGAACAGCAGGTGGTCGTGGGTCGAGCACGTCAGAAGCGAGGCGACGATGTCGTCCTCCTTCATCTCCGCCCCGCGCACGCCGCGGCCGCCGCGCTTCTGGGTCCGGAACGCGTCCACCGGGGTGCGCTTGATGTAGCCCGCCCTCGACAGGGTGATCGCGACGTCGCTGACCGGGATCAGGTCCTCGACCGTCATCGCACCCTCGTCGGGGATGATGCGGGAACGTCGCTCGTCGGCGTACTTGTCGCGGATCTCGGACAACTCGTCCTTGATGATCGCGCGGATCCGGGACGGATCGGCGAGAATCTCGCGCAGTTCCGCGATCAGGCGCTGCAGGTCGTCGTATTCGTCCTGGATGCGCTGGCGCTCGAGGGCGGCCAGGCGACGCAACTGCATGTCGAGGATGGCCTGGGCCTGGATCTCGGACAGCTCGAACCGGGTCTGCAGTTCGGACTTGGCGGCGTCGGCCGACGCGCTGCCCCGGATCAGGGCGATGATCTCGTCGATGTGGTCGAGCGCGATCAGCAGGCCCTCGAGGACGTGGGCGCGATCCTCGGCCTTGCGCAGCCGGTAGCGGGTGCGACGGGTGATGACGTCGACCTGGTGGCTGATGTAGTAACTCAGCGCCTGGTCGAGGGTGATCGTGCGGGGCACCCCGTCGACGAGCGCCAGGATGTTTGCGCCGAAGCTGTCCTGCAGTTGCGTGTGCTTGAACAACTGGTTGAGCACGACCTGCGCGTTCGCGTCGCGCTTGAGGTCGATGACCATGCGCATGCCCTCACGGGAGGACTCGTCGCGCAGGTCGGCGATGCCGGTGATGACCTTGGCGTTGACCAACTGCGCGATCTTCTGCAGCAGGTTGGCCTTGTTGACCATGTACGGGATCTCGGTGACCACGATCCGCTCGCGGTCGCGGCCCTTCTCGGGCTCCTCGATGGTGCAGACGGCGCGGACCCGGATCGAGCCCTTCCCCGTCGTGTAGGCGTCGTAGGCTCCCTGGTTGCCCAGGATCAACCCACCGGTCGGGAAGTCGGGCGCCGGGACGTACTGCATGAGGTCGATCGCGGTCAACGTCGGGTCGTCGATCAGCGCGATGGTGGCGTCGATCACCTCGCCGAGGTTGTGTGGCGGGATGTTGGTCGCCATGCCGACGGCGATGCCGCTGGAACCGTTGACGAGCAGGTTCGGGAACCGGGCCGGCAGGACGACCGGTTCGTTCTCGTACCCGTCGTAGTTGGGCACGAAGTCGACGGTGTCCTCGTCGATGTCGCGCAGCAGTTCCATCGCCAGGCGCGACAGGCGCGACTCGGTGTAGCGCATGGCCGCGGCCGGGTCGCCGTCCACCGAGCCGAAGTTGCCGTGGCCGTCGATGAGCGGGTAACGGATCGAGAAGTCCTGGCCCATGCGGACCAGTGCGTCGTAGATCGAGGAGTCGCCGTGCGGGTGGTACTTCTTCATCACGTCGCCGACGGCGGACGCGCACTTGCGGTAGGGGCGGTCCGGGCGCAGGCCCGTCTCGTCCATCGAGTGCAGGATGCGACGGTGGACGGGCTTGAGGCCGTCGCGGGCGTCGGGCAGGGCACGACCGACGATGACCGACATGGCGTAGTCGAGATACGACGAGCGCATCTCGTCCTCGATGACCACCGGCTCGACCCGGGCGGCGAGGACGCTGCCGGACTCGTCGATGGGGGTGCCGTCCTCGAGGCGCGCCACGGGGTCGCCGGGCGAGGGCTCGGGTGTACCGACCTCGGACGTCTCGGGGATGTCGCCCTCGGGACGCGGGTCGTTCGCGCCCGCCTCCGGGTCGTTGCCCGGCGTGGTGGGATCGTCCCCGGGTGGGGTGGTGGGGCCGTCGGACACGGTGGCTCTCCGTCGGTTCGGTCAGGCATTTGGGCCGCGCGCGAAGACTCAGTCGCGCGGCGGGGTGTCGGTCTCGTGGAAGGTCTCGGCGCGCCGGGCGGCACCCCAGATGAGCAGGGCGGCGACCACGGCGGTGATGCCCCCGGCGATCAGCGATCCGGTCGCGTCGAAACCGAGGAAG
>JAGXST010000216.1 GCA_018335555.1 Actinomycetota bacterium
GTGCCCGGCGAGCCAGGCGGTCCGGGTCACGCGGGTGGCCAGCACCGGCTCGGCGCGCACGCCGGCCTCCTCCGTGCGTGCCCGCAGCAGGGTCGAGATGGCGTAGACGGCCACGATCAGCCCGAGGATCCCCATCGTGGCGGCGATGAAGGCGTCGCTGAGCACCTCGGCGCCGCCGAGGCGCTCGAGCATCTCCGCCGCGCCCGGGACGTCGTCGATGAGGTCGGCGACGCTCTCGGCCACGAACCCGTAGACGAGGCCGGTGACGAACACCCCGAGCGTCCACCACGCCAGCGTGCTGCGTTGCAGCCGCCATGCGAGCGCGAACGGACTGGCCAGCCACCCGGCGGCCTCGGGGGGACCGAGGCGGGCGGGCAGCAGCCCCGAGCCGATGTCACGCCGCTCGACCAGCACGTAGGCGACCCCGGTGGCGACCACGACCAGGGCCGCCATCACTGCGAACACCCACCACCGCTCCCCCGCGAACGGTCGCACCTCGGTGGTCCACCCGACCGGCGACAGCCAGCGCAGCCAGGTCGGACCCGCCTCACCGGCACCGTCCGCGACCCCGCGGACCAGGAAGGCGATGCCGAGCACCGCACCGGCCACCCCGTTCGCGCCGCGCGCCGTCTCGGTGAGCTGCGCGGTGATCGCGGCGATCGCCGCGAACATGACACCGGCACCCGCATACACGGCACCGAGCGCGATGGCCCCGACAACCGCCTCGCCCTGGACCACCAGGCTCGCCGCCACCAGCGTGCCGACGAGCAGGCTGGCCGCGATGGACACGATCAGCGCGGCGGTCAACGGTGCGCGGTGGCCGACGACCGTGGAGCCCACGAGGTCGAGCCGACCGGCCTCCTCCTCGGCGCGGGTGTGGCGGGTCACCGCCTGCAGCGCCATCAACGGCACCAGCACCATCTGGAAGAAACTCATGCGCCAGGTCACGAGCCCACCCACCGACAGCGGGTCCTGGAGGGGGCCGAGCATCGCGCCGAACGCCGGGTTGGCCGCCACGGAGGCGCCCAGTTGCCGTCGCGACATCTCGTCGGGGTACAGCTCGCCGATCGCGCCTGCGAACACCACGACCACCCCGACGATCGCAACCACCCACACGATCAGGCGTACGCGGTCGACCCGCAGCGCGAGGCGCACCAGCGACCAGGTCCCCGCCAACGACCTCACCGCCGGCCCCCGACGCCGGTGTCGTAGTGGCGCAGGAACAACTCCTCGAGCGTGGGCGGCCGGCTGACCAGGCTGCGGACACCGGCGTCGGCGAGACGGCGCATCGCCGCCGCCATCGCGTCGCCGTCGACCTCGAACTCGACCCGGTGGTCGGCGACGACGAGGTCGTGGACGCCGGGCGTCGAGGCGAGTCCGTCGGGGACGACGTCGAGTTCGGCCGTGACCGCGGTCCGGGTGAGGTGGCGCAGTTCGTCGATCGTGCCGGACTCGACGATCCGGCCCGAGCGGATGATGCTGACCCGCTCGCACAGGGCCTCGACCTCGCTGAGGATGTGGCTCGACAGCAGCACGGTGCGTCCGCGCTCGCGGTCCTCCTGGACGACCGCGCGGAACTCGGCCTCCATGAGCGGGTCGAGGCCCGCGGTCGGCTCGTCGAGCAGCAGCAACTCGACGTTCGAGGCCAGCGCGCTGATCAGGGCCACCTTCTGCCGGTTGCCCTTGGAGTAGGCGCGGCCCTTCTTGGTCGGGTCGAGCTGGAACCGTTCGATCAACTCGGCGCGTCGGGCGGCGTCGACGCCGCCACGCAACCGGCCGAGCAGGTCGATGACCTCGCCGCCGGACAGTTGTGGCCACAGTTCGACGTCACCGGGGACGTAGGCCAGCCGACCGTGCAGTTCGGTCACGTCACGCCAGGGGTGACCGCCGAGCAGCACGGCCCGGCCGCTGTCGGCGCGCAGCAGGCCGAGCAGGATCCGCAGCGTCGTGGTCTTGCCGGCCCCGTTGGGTCCCAGGAAGCCGTGCACCTCGCCGGTCGCGACCGTCAGGTCGACCCCGTCGAGTGCCACCGTCGCGCCGAAGCTCTTGCGCAGGTCCGTGATCTCTATCGCCGGTTCTGCCATTCGCCCACCACCTCGAGGTCGGCGCCGACTCTACGCCCCCCGGATCCGCGAAGGCCGGAGAACACGGCGGCGGGCTATCCGGACGACTCGATGATCACGTCGAACCGGCCGCCGTGATCCTCGACGTGGAGTCGGCCGTCGCGCAGGTGCAGGTCCAAGCTGTCACTGCCCAGCCCGAGCCCGGTCACGGACAGCCGTTCGAACGGTGCGGGGTCCATGGGGCGCAGGCGGAGCCGATGCCCGGGGACGTCGGGCTCGAACCCGAACACCGCGCGTGCCAGCAGCAGTGCACCCGCGGCCGCCCACGCCTGGGGCCGACACGCGGTGGGATAGGGCACCGGCATCGCGGTCGAGTCCGCTGCGAACCCCGAGAACAGCTCGGGCAGGCGGTAGTTGAACGCCGGTGCCGCCCGCACCAGCCCCCGCAGGAGCCGCCCGGCGGCCCGGTGGTGGCCGGTCTGCGCCAGGCCCCACACGGCGATCGAGGTGTCGTGGGGCCACACCGAGCCGCAGTGGTACGACAGCGGGTTGAAGCCACCGGATGCGGAGGACAGCGTGCGCAGTCCCCAGCCGGACGCCATCCCGGGGCTCGTCAGCCGCTGTGCGACCCAGGCGGTCTCGTCGTCGTCGAGGATGCCCGTGACCAGCAGGTGCCCCATGTTCGAGGCGATGCCGTCGACGGGTCGCTTGTCCTCGTCGAGGGCCACGGCCGGGTAGCGGCCATCGGCGTCGTCGACCCAGAACGCGGCCCGGAAGCGCTCCTTCAGATCAGCGCCCCATGCCCGCCAGTCGTCACCGCCGGGACGGTCGAAGTGGTCGAGCAATTCCGCGCCCCGGATGGCGGCGGCGTACGCATAACCCTGCACCTCGCTGAGCGCGAGTGGTGCGGTCGCGACACGGCCGTCGCGGAATCGGATGCCGTCGCGCGAGTCCTTCCAGCCCTGGTTGGAGAGGCTGCGTTCACCGTGCTCGACGTATTCGAGGAACCCGTCGCCGTCGGGGTCGCCGTGCGCGCGCATCCAGCCGAGCGCGGCCTCGACGTTGCCGATCAGCGGCCGCAGGTCCTGGTCCGACAGACCGAACTTCCAGGCTTCGTGGGCCACGATCACGAACAGGGGCGTCGCGTCGACCGAGCCGTAGTAGACCGAGGGCAGGTCGCCACGGTCGGCCAGCGCGCCACGGCGGATCTCGTGGAGGATCTTGCCCGGCTCCTCCTCGGTCTCCTCGTCGACCCTGGTGCCCTGGCGACGCGCGAGCACGCGCAGGGTGCCCCTGGCCAGTTCGAGGTCGTAGGGCAGGGCCATGAACGCCGTCCAGAGCGAGTCGCGGCCGAACAGGGTGAGGAACCACGGGCTCCCGGCGGCCGCGAAACGGTCGTCGGGTGCGTCGGGGTCGCGCAGGCCCAGCGAATCGAGGTCGCGTACCGACCGCCCGACGAGGCGGCTGAAGTGCTGATCGGAGCACTCGATGCCCGGTTCGATCGCACCGCCGGCCGGCGTGCCGAGTACCCCCCAGGTCGGTGCGTCCGCCTCGGCGCCGGCCTCGTCGGGCACGGTCACCTCGCCGTGGACGTCCGCGACCGTCACCTCGAGCACGACCGTGGTCGTGGCGCCGGGCGCCACCTCGAGTCGCTTGGACAGCAGGTCGCCGTCGAACGAACCGCCGGGCAGCGAGACCCGCGTGCGCTCCTCGCCGCCGTCGCGGTGGAAGCTCACGTCACCGCTGTCGTCGTGCGGGCGCGGTTCGACAGCATCGAGTTGGTGGCCGTGCTTGACCTCGAACACGTAGGCGAAGTCGGCGCCGACGCGCACCCCGAGGGTCAGGGACACGGGCTCGGTGCCGGCGTTGTGCACGTCGATCTGTTCCCGCAGTCCGCCCGCGACCACCCGCCGCCGGGTGATCGACACCGTCGGGTCGATCTCGGTGTCCTTCGAGGGGGGCAGGAAGCTGTGGAACACCGCGCGGTGCCCGCCGACCGACGCACCCGCGAGGTGGACCGGCGGGGTGCCGTCGATCAGCAACTGCAGGCGGTTGAGGAACCGGGTGTCGCGGACGAACAGGCCCTGGTCGCCGCCAGGCACGATGTTGCCGTTGTGGCCGGAGATGACGAACGACTCGCCCTGGACGCAGACGATCTCACTCAGGGGTCCCAGGTCGGACACGGCGGTTCCTGCTCGTCTCGGGGTGATCCCATGGGGTACGGCGTGGTCGGCGGCGCCACGGTCAGCCGAGCAACCGCTCGTACAGGGCGACGTAGCGTTCCACCATCCGGCTCGCCGAGAACTCGGCGGCGATCCTCGCACGGCACGCCTCGGGGTCGATCTCGGCGGTCGATGCGGCCGCGTCGACGAATGCCCTCACGTCCCCGGGGGCGACGAGGTAGCCGGTCTCGCCGTCGGCGACGATCTCGGGGGCGGCGCCTCGGCGGTAGGCCACGACCGGGGTCCCGCACGCGTTGGCCTCGGCCATGACCAGCCCGAACGGCTCGTCCCAGCGGATGGGCACCAGGACCGTACGGGCACGACCCAGCAGGTCGATCTTCTCGTCGTGGCCGACGTGCATGCGCACGTCGACGTCGGCGCCGTGCATCGCCGGCAGGATGATCTGCTCGTAGTAGTCGATCTCGAGCGGTTCGCTGACCTTCATCGCCATGACCAGTGGCATGCGGAGTTGCTTCGCGACCTCGACCGCGATCTCTGGACCCTTGTCGGCGGACGCCCGCCCGACGAACAGCAGGAAGTCCTCCTTCTCGGCCCGGAACGGATAGCGCTCCATCGCGATGCCGTTGTGCACCACGTCGGCGACCTCGATGCCCTTCGGTGTCCGCGAGGCCTGGTCGTGACTGATCGCGGTCAACGACACACGGTGGCTGATCGCCCGGTAGAGCAGTTCGTTCGCCGCCGTCCAGCAGCCGTGCAGGGTGTTGACGACCGGCGGGCCGCCCGAGCGCCCGGCGGCGATCGCCGGGCCGATGGCGCCGGTGTGGTCGTGCACGATGTCGAACTCCGACATCTGGGCGTAGGCGGCCACGGCGTGGGTGGCCTCGTACCAGGGATTGCCGATGTGCAGCGACGGTGGCACGTCGTAGACGCTCTGCAGCGTCGCCGTGGTCACGCTGCCGCCCGACGCGTGCAGCGTGACGTCGTGGCCGGCCGCGACGAGTTCGTCCGCCAGGGACGCCACGATCCATTCGATGCCGCCGTAGCCGCTCGGCGGCACGGCGAACCAGGGAGGAGCGATCTGCAGGATGCGCACGCGGACTCCAGTCCGAACGTCGCTCCGAAGTCGCTGCTCGCGAGAGGCCAACGGCAGACGTCACCGCGACTCGAGCCCCCGACCAGGCGGACGTGCCGTGCTTGGACGGGAATCGCCTCGAAGAGTTCGAGCGTAACCCGATGGCGGTGTCACCCGCCTGCCGATCGGCCGGCGCGGCCAGGCGGCGCAGCCCAGGGGGACCGCGAGACCTTGTGCTGCTATGTACCTTGTGCTTCTATGCATAGCGGTAGGAGCCGAAGGAGGATGGGTGCACATCGACAAGGACCTCGTGGCAGCCTCGGCGACGCCGATGGTGCTGGCGATCCTGGCCGAGGGCGAGAGCTACGGCTACGCCATACTCCGGCGCGTACGCGAGCTGTCGGGCGGCGAACTGGAGTGGACCGACGGCATGCTGTATCCGTTGCTCCACCGGCTGCGTCGACTCGGGTACGTGACCACCGAGTGGCGCACCCCACCCGAGGGTCGGCGCCGCAAGTACTACGCCATCACCGGCGACGGCAGGGCCGCTCTGGCCGAGCACCAGCGGCAGTGGGCGACCGTCACCCGCGCCCTGCGTGACCTCTGGGGCGGCCACGGCCTGCTCCCCGCGATCCCCGGCGGGGTCTGAGGTGGACGACGTGGAGACCCAGATCAGCGAGTGGCGTGCCTACGTGTCGCGCTCCCCCGCCGTCGACGGCGCCGACGTCGACGAACTCGAGGCGCACCTGCGCGACCAGATCGACGAGTTGCGCACCGCCGGACTCAGCGCCGACGAGGCCGTCCTCGTCGCCGTCAAGCGCATGGGCGACGTCGACAGCCTCTCGCGCGAGTTCGCCCGCGAACACCGGGGGCGGCTGTGGAAGCAGTTGGTGCTGCGCGGCGAGGACGAACCGGCCCGCGATGCCGGCGACTGGCGAACGATGCTGGTGGTCGCGGTCGCCGCCGCCGTGACCATCCACCTCGTCCGCCTCGCCGCCGGGTTCCCCGAGGAGTTGCCCGCCTGGCTGGTACGCAACGCCGGCCTGTTCGTGCTGCCCTTCCTGGCCACCTACTTCGGTCTGCGCCGCGGCCTCGGTGCCCGCCAGTGGTTGCTCGCGGCGACACCGTTCGTCGTCGCCGCCCTGCTGGTCAACCTCTACCCGTGGCGCGCCGACTCCGACACCGAACTGCTCGTCGCCGCCCACCTGCCGGTCGCGCTGTGGTTCGCCGTGGCGTACCCGTACATGGGCGGCTCGCTCCGTTCGCGCGAGGCCCGCATGGACTTCGTGCGGTTCACCGGCGAATGGGTCATCTACTACGTCCTGATTGCGCTCGGCGGCGGCGTGCTGATGGGGCTCACCATGGCGATCCTCGAGCCCATCGGCCCCGAGCTCGCCGAACACGTGATCGTGTGGGTGCTGCCCGCGGGCGTCGTCGGCGCCGCGATCGTCGCCGCATGGCTGGTCGAGTCCAAGCAACAGGTCGTGGAGAACATGGCGCCGGTCCTGACCATGATCTTCACCCCGCTGTTCGCGGTGATGCTGACCGTCGCCGCTCTCACCTACGCGCTCACCGGGGCCGGCGGCGCGTTCGACCGGGAACTGCTCGGCACCTTCGATGCCCTGCTGGTGGTCGTCCTGGGCCTGGTGCTGTACGCGATGTCCGCCCGCGACCCGATGCGGCCGCCGGGACCGATGGACCGCGTCCAACTCGTCGCGATCGCCGCAGCACTCGTGCTCGACCTGATGGTGCTCGGGACGATGGTGGTCCGCATCGGCGACCTCGGTTTCACCCCGAATCGCACGGCCGCGTTGGGGCTCAACCTGGTGCTGCTCGTCAACCTCGCCGCAGCCGCCTGGCTGCTGCTGCGATTCCTGCGCGGCCAGCTCACCTTCCACCGGCTCGAACGGTGGCAGACCGGCTACCTGCCGGTGTTCGCCGGCTGGGCGGCGGCCGTCGTGGCACTGCTCCCACTCGCCTTCGCCTTCACCTGACCGGCGTCGACACTGGGCCGGCTGATGCGCGAGCTGCCGGGTCCGCGTGCCGTCAGCCCGACGGACAGTCACGCGTGGCGGCCTCCTCGTACTCGGGCACGGGCCGGGACTCGGCTTCCTCGGCCGTCGACGCGACGCCGTTCTCCTCGATGTCGTCGATCAGCCAGTCCATCTCGTAGATCTCGCGACGTTGCGCCTCGCTGATCTCGACCGCGAGTTCGCACACCCGCACGTCGTTGAGTTCGGCCCGCTCGGCGCGGGTGATGGCCATCGAGTGGTGCGGGATCATCCCGCTCATGAACGAGTAGTCCTGCACGGTGGCCTGGCTGCGATCGAGCGCCGCGCCGCCGGCGAACAGCAGCAGGCTGATCACCACGACGGCGATGTTCGCCTTCGTGTTCTTGTACATGTTGAGCATCCAGGCGAGCATGACCAGGCCCATCGTGCCGCCCATGGTGATCGCCATGAAGATGCGGCTCTGGCTGAACCGGACGTGGCTGGGCTCCCATGACGCCACGAACATGACGAAGTACATCACGACCATGCTCGTGAGGATCATCGCCCCGAAACGCAGGTACATGCCCAGGTCGTGGGACTCGCTGCCGCCCTGCTCGTGCCCATCGTCGTGGTTCGCCATTGCCTTCCTCCTTTGGCCGTCGGCTCGTCCGCGCTGCGGGGATCCTCCCGTTCCCACGGTGGAGATCGCCCGCGGACACCTGCCTCTCTAGCGTGCCGTCGTCCGATCCACGATGACGCGACGAAAGACCAACCCGATGAAGGTCGCCTACGTCTTCGCCACCGCGGGACGCAACGCCAGCTACAAGATCGGGCAGATGATCCTGCCCCAGCTCGAGGATGACCGGCACGGCGCCGAGGTCGTCGGCATGTTCTTCTTCGACGACAACAACTACGTCCTGCGGCGCGGCGACCCCATCGGCGAGCGGCTGTCCACGCTCGCCTGCGCACGCGGCGTCCTGCTGATGATGTGCGACCGCTGTGCGATCGAGCGCGGCCTGGCGACCGGCGAGCCCGGCCAGCAGGTGGTCGTCACCGACCAGGTCGTCGACGGCGTGAGCGTCGGGTGCTTCCCCGACCTGTACGGGGCACTGGCCGGCAACCCACCGGACCACGTCATCACCCTGTAGCCGGCAACGCCTTCCGCAGTTCTCACGGTTTCCACCCACTGCCGTGGTGGTGAGGTGCCGCGTCCGTACCGTCGCGGTCGACCCTTTCACGTCATCGTGGACACCGAGGAGGCCGCGTGGACTGCTGCACGCCCGTGGACCCGCCAGCGAACGAGCGCGGGTCCTATGACCTGCCACCTCGCATGCTCTCGCGCCGCCAACTGCTGCACGGTGTCATCGTGGCGGCGGGCGCGGTCGGCCTGGCGGCGTGCGGGGTCCGCGGCGGACCCGGCGCGGAGGGCGACCGGCCCCAGGGCGGCGAACTCGAGAAGGTCACCCTCGCCTTCTGCGGACAGTTGCTGTGCGTCGTGCCCTACGAGGTGACCCGCGATGCCGGCTACTTCGCCGACGAGGGGCTCGACGTCGAACTGATCTACAGCCGCGGCGGCGGTGACGCCGTGCAGGCCCTCAACGGCGGGGCGGTCGACTACGCCGCGAGTTCCTTCGACGCCCAGCTCGGTGCGGTTGCCAGCGGCGCCACGATCAAGCGCTTCATGACGACGGGCCGCCTCCCGCTGTTCGCGCTTGCGACCGCGACCGACCTGGCCGACGAGATCACCGACATCGAGGACCTCACCGGTCGCCAGGTCGGGGTCTCCGCACTCGGGAACGCCGACCACACCATCCTGCTGTACGTGCTGCAGCGTGCCGGTGTGGATGCCGGCAGCGTGGAGTTCGCCGCGCTCGGCACCAACCTCTACGACGCGCTGCGGCTCGGCCAGGTCGACGCCGGCATGGTGCAGGAGCCGGCCCTGACCCGACTGCGTGACGCCGGCGCCCGTGAGCTCGTCAACTTCATGGAGACCGACGACGCCGACGAGGTCTTCGGCGGCGCCTACGAGTTCATGGGCGTGGCCGTGCGCGACGGCGAGCAGGACGAGCGTGCCGAACAACTGCAGGGCATGGCGCGCGCCATGCGTCGCGGACTCGAACGGGTCCGCACGGCCGACGTGGCAGACCTGCTCGCCGCGCTTCCGAGCGAGCTGACCGCGGGCGAGGACCTCGAACTGCTCGGCGGCATCGTCGAGCGCTACCGCGAGTCGTTGTGGCCCACCGACGTCGAACTCGACCTCGACGCGGCCCAGCGCGTCATCACCTCCCTCACCCAGGCCGACGTGCTGACCAGCGAGGTCACGCTCGACCAGATCCTCGACACCACGGTGCTCTCCTGATGCTGCACATCGACCGACTCCAGCTCGGCTACGGCCAGGCGCCCGTCCTGCACGACCTGTCGCTGCAGGTGCCCGAGGGGCAGTTCGCCAGCCTCGTCGGGCCGTCCGGCTGCGGCAAGTCCAGCGTCCTGCGTGCGGTCGTCGGGCTGCACGAGCCGGACGACGGCGCGATCGAACTCGATGTCGACGGTCGCGACGTGGGGTTTCTGTTCCAAGACGACGCGTTGCTGCCGTGGCGCAGCGTCCGGCACAACGTCGCACTCCCCCTGCTCATCCGGGGCGAGGCCAAGCGCTCCGCCTACGAGCAGGCCGAGCTGTGGCTCGAGCGGATGGGCCTGGTCGGCTTCGGCGACCGCTTCCCCCAGCAGCTCTCGGGCGGCCAGCGCAAGCGGGTCGCGCTGGCACAGACCCTGGCGCCACGTCCGCGGCTGCTGCTGATGGACGAGCCGTTCGCCTCGCTCGACGCGATCGTGCGTCGCCGCGTCACCGACGACCTGCTCGCCTGGGTCGAGCGCGACGACATCACCGTCGTGCTGGTGACCCACGACCTCGAGGAGGCCCTGACCCTGTCCGACCGCGTGCACCTGATGTCGGCCGGTCCCTACGCCGACATCGTCGCCAGCTACGAGGTTCCGCTCCCCCGCCCGCGTGACCTGGTCGCGACGCGGACCGACCCGCGCTTCGGACGACTGTTCGAACAGCTCTGGAGCGGCCTGGCCGAGGTGGTCGACGGCGGCACCGACGCCGCGGCGGACACGGCCCGCGAGCAGGAGTCGGCGGCATGACGACGTCCACCTCGACCCAGCCCCCCGTCGACGTGCAGGCCGGTGCACCGATCGCACGGACCACGCGCCACGTGGCCGTCCCGACCGCGTCCGCCAGCCGACGTTCGGTCTGGCGCCGTCGGGTCGGCGTCGGCGCCCGCCGCACCGCCGCGATCGGGCTGCTGCTCGCAGCCTGGGAGGCGGCCAGCCGTGCCGGGGTGGTCGACCCGTTCACGGCCTCGTCGCCGAGCGCGGTCGGCGAGGTGCTCGCCGGGCTGTTCGCCGACGGCACCATCTGGCCCCACATCGAGGCGACCTTCACCGCCTCCCTGCTCGGCCTCGCGCTGGGTATCGTGGCCGGCGTGGTGCTCGGCACCGTCGCGGGACTGTTCCGCCCGGTCGCGGAACTGCTCGAACCGGTGATGGTGTTGCTCAGTGCCGTGCCGCGCGTGATCTTCGCACCGCTGCTGATCATCTGGCTCGGGATCGGGGTGTCGTCGAAGGTGGCGCTGGCGTTCCTGCTGGTCGCGGTGCTGGTGTTCTTCGCGGTCTACGGCGGTATCCAGGACACCGACGCACGCCTGATCGATCGGATCCGCACCTTCGGCGGCGGCACCCGCGTGCTACTCCGTGAGGTCTACGTGCCCGCGATCACCGGACGCGTGCTCGGCAACCTCAAGATCGCCGTCGGGTTCGCCTTCACCGGGGCGGTGGTCGGCGAGTTCGTGGCCTCGGCCCGGGGGCTCGGCTATCTGCTGATGTTCGCCCAGAGCCAGTACAACGCGGCGCTGGTGTTCGCGCTCATCACCCTGATCGTGGTGTTCGTGCTGCTGCTGTTCGCCCTCACGGGCGTGGTCGAGCGCCGCGCCCTCCGCTGGCGGACGCGCTGACGGGGATCGACCGTGTCCCAGACAGTGCGTCACGCGACCTCGACGACCACCTTGCCGAGGGCGTGACCCTCCCCAACGTAGGTCAGCGCCTGTGGCACCTCGTCGAGCGCGAAGGTGCGATCGACATGGATGGCGAGGTCGCCGTCGAGGCAGCGTCGGGCGACCGGTTCGAAGTGGTCCGGACCGGGCTTGACGACCAGCAGCCCGATCGAGCGGCCGGACGCCCGGCCGACGACCGCGCCACCGACCACGACCCGCAGCAGCGTGCGCACGGGTCCGCCCACCATCCGGTAGGTGCCACCGGCGGCCAGGGCGCGCCGGTAGGCGAACACCGAGCGGCGGGCGACGAGGTCGAGCACGAGGTCGAACGGGCCGCGCCGGGTGAAGTCGTCGGTGCGGTAGTCGAGGACCTCGTCGGCGCCGAGCGCCCGCATGAAATCGAGCTTTCCGGCGTTGTCCACGCCGGTGACGTGGGCACCGGCCTGCTTGGCGATCTGGATCGCGAACGACCCGGTCCCGCCGCCAGCGCCGTTGATCAGCAGCCGCTGGCCGGGTTCGAGACCGGCGGTGCCCTGCAGCGCGATCGGTCCGGCCTGGGGCAGCGTCGAGGCGTCCCGGAAGCTCAGTCCCGAAGGCTTGTGCGCCAGCGCCCGCTCCGGCGCGAGCGCGTACTCGGCGAACCCGCCCATCAGGCCGAGGTTGTCGCCGTACACCTCGTCACCGGGCCGGAAACGCGTCACCTCGGCCCCGACTGCCTCGACCCGCCCTGCGATGTCGGAGCCGAGGACGGGGCGGGCGGGTCGACGTAGCCCCCCGATCCGGGCATACGCGGGCGAACCGACCAGTCCTTCCCAGTCCGAGAGGTTCACCGAGGTGGCCACGACGGCGACCAGCACCTGCTTCGGGCCCGGGGTCGGGGTCGGGACCTCGGCGAGGCGGAGCCCCTCGGGCGGCCCGTAGCGTTCGTGGACGATGGCATGCATGCCGCCACTCTAGGCAGGCTCCATGCCATTCGATCGCTACATTCTCCGTTCGCCGAGTCCGGCCCGTCGGGTGCGGCGTCCACGCAGCGCTGCTGCCCGGGTCAACAGGGGTGGCCGTGTCATTCGACATCCCGACGCTTCCGGTCGATCGTCCCGGGCTGCTCTTCGCGGTGCTGCTCGCCGCGGTGCTCGTCGCGCCGATCCTCGCCCGGCGTATCCGCCTGCCCGAGATCGTGGTCCTGCTGTTCGTCGGCTTCGTGATCGGGCCGACCGGCCTCGGCATCGTCGAACGCGCCGGCGTCGTCGCCACCCTGGGAACGATCGGCCTGCTGTACCTGATGTTCGTCGCCGGCCTCGAACTCGACCTCGACGACTTCGCCTCGCACCGGAAAGGGTCGGCCGGCTTCGGTATCGCGACCTTCGCGGTGCCGATGGTGCTCGGCACCGTGACCTCGCTCGCCCTCGGCTACGACATGTTGGCGTCGCTGCTGCTCGCGTCGTGCTGGGCGTCCCACACCCTGGTGGCCTACCCGGTCTTCCAGCGGGTCGGTACCGCCGGCAACCGTGCCGTCGCCGTCTCGGTCGGTGCCACGATCATCACCGACACCGCCGCATTGCTCGTACTGGCCGTCATCGCCCGCGCCCACCAGGGAGCGCTGACGCCGGCCTTCTGGGCCACGTTGGTGCCCTCCCTCGGGCTCGTGGCATTCGGTGCGCTGCGACTGTTGCCCCGCCTCGCCGGCCGGTTCTTCTCCGGGCTCGGGCAGGACCGCTCGCTGCGATTCCTGTTCGTGATGGTCGCGCTGTTCGGCCTCGCCTCGCTGTTCGAGGCCATCGGGGTCGAGGCGATCGTCGGGGCCTTCGTGGCCGGACTGGCCCTCAACCGCAGCATCCCCAACCGCGGGCCGCTGATGGAGCGCATCGACTTCCTCGGCGGCACCCTGTTCATCCCGCTGTTCCTGCTCGCAACCGGGATGCTGATCGACCTGCAGGTGCTCGCCGAGCCACGGACGCTGGTGCGCGGCGCGGTGTTCACCGCCGTGGCGCTGGTGGCCAAACTGGTGGCCGCCGTGGTGGCAGGCCGTCTGCTGCGGTTCACGGGTCCCGAGATCGGGGCGATGTTCGCGCTCTCGACCGCCCAGGCGGCAGCGACCCTCGCAGCGATCGTGATCGGCCTCGACATCGGCCTGCTCGACGGGGCCACCGTCAACGCCGTCATGCTGGTCATCCTCGTGACCTGCCTGGTGGCGCCGGCCGCCGCCAGTCGCTACGCCTCGCACCTGCCGCGTCCCGAACGCCAGCGCAACCTCGGCGACCTGGTGCTGGTCCCGATGGCCAACCCCGACAGCGCACCCCGTCTGATCCAGGTCGCCTCGGCCTTCGCCCGCACCGACGGCGGGCTGGTCGTCCCGGCCATGATCGTGCCCCCCGAGGCCGATCGCGTCGAGCGCGAGGAATCGCGCGGACTCGAGGACCGGATGGTCCGAGCCGCGCAATCGAGCGGTGTCGAGGCCCGCGGCATCCTGCGCATCGATGCGAGTCCTGCCGCCGGCATCGCCCACACCGTGGTCGAGCAGGACGCCTCGTTGCTGTTGATGGGCTGGGACGGCAGCACGTCGCGTAGCAGCGCGGTGTTCGGCGGCGTCATCGACGCGGTCCTGTCGCGGACATCGGTCCCGACCCTGCTGCTGTTCGGCGACGAGCACCCGATCGAACGGATCGTTCTGATCGTCGACGACACCGTGACGACGGCGGCCGGTCTGCCCAACCTCGACCTCGCGATCGCTGCCGCACGGGTCCTGGCCAGGCTCGAGGGCGTGCCGATCGAGGCGATCACCAACCGACCCCGAGGACTCGCCGAGCGGTGGCTGACCGAGACACTCGACGCCACCGTCCGGCACGACGAGCGACGGGGAGCGGCCGCAGTGGGCGCGCATGCCACGGCACGGGACCTGATCGTGGTCCCGACCATCGGCGACGACGCACACCTGCGTGAAGTCGTCGCGCCGGTTGCCGGGGCCGCGCCGGCCGGGGCATCGTTGCTGGTGGCACTCGACACCGCACAACGCTCGGGACGGGCACCCTCGGGGCCGCCGCCCGGACACGGCCTGACCGTGGGACGCGGCGACACGGGGCATCGACGCGTCCGGACACGACCGCGGCGGGACTAGGGCTCAGCCCTGCGTACGCCTCCCCAGGACGGCGCCGGCCAGGGCCCGGTCCCTCGGCGTCGTGTCGGCGGCCGGGCCGATCTCGTCGCCGATCCGGATGCCGTAGTGGGGCAGGACGCGCCGGTGCACGACGAGGAGGACCGCCGCGAGCAGGCCCGCGCCGGTCATCACCCCACCGAGCACGACCATCACGACGCCGCCGACGAGCTTGAGCACCCGGCCGTGGCGCTGCTCGAACCTGGCCAGCCGCATGGTCGTCACCACCACGTGAACAGCACCAGTTCGTCGAGCAGGTAGACCAGCAGGTACACGCCGAGCAGTCCGACGAACTCGGCTCCCGCCACCGCGTTCGCGCGCAGCAGGCCGGTCCACACCACCGGCAGGCCGGCCGTGCAGGGCAACTCGAGCAACGAGACCCCGAGCGCCATCGCCGCCGTGAGCCCGGTCACGGCAGCCAACGAACGGCGTCCGTCGCGGATGGCGCGCCCACGTCGGAAGATCCACGGCTTGAACCGGTCGGGGATCGTGAACGACATGCCGCGCTTGTAGAACAGGTAGTCCTTGACGTTCACGGCGCCATAGGCGACTGCCAGCAGCCCGGTGGCCACGGCGAGCACGGGTTGAACCCGTCGACGAACGCGATCAGACCGGTCGCGGCGACCAGCGAACGCCCGCCCAGGTCGACCTCGCCCAGCACGGGCACGTCGATCAGCGTCCCGTCGGCCGGAGTCGGGGGCCCGGCGACGACGTCGGGGGCACCGGGGATCGACGGCCCGCGGCCGGCCCCGGCCACTTCGGTCCCGACGGCCCGTTCGATGTCGGCCGCGATGATGTCGTTGAACCCGGTCCACACCGACCCGCCGAACACGGTGACGGGCACGCCCTGCGGCGTCTCCCCGAAGGCCGCGAGGGTCTGGGTCAACAGGTTGCGGTTGTCCGCGTCGTGCCACACCTCGAAGCGTTGGACCTCGAGGGCCGGGAAGCGGCGCTCGAGGTCGTCGAGGAAGGCCGCCTCCTGCTCGCAGGAGCGACCTCCGGGGCGAAGGTCACAACTGCACGGTCAGGGGGCGATGCTGATCGACAGGCGCAGCAGGACCGTGTCACCGGCGTCGAGGCCCTCGGCCCGTCGCACGGCGTCCTTGACCGGTACGAGGTAGCTGCCGTCCTTGGGGAACAGCGCGGTGGTCCACTCGGTCGCGCCGACGGTGACGGTCGCGGGGATCATGCCCCAGCCGTAGGTGACCAGGCCGGCGTGGTCGTGGATCACCTCGCCGTCGTCCTCGGGCACCGCGACGAAGTGGAACGGCGCGGGGCCGCGCCAGTAGAAGATCTCGCCCTCGAACTCGAATTCCATGGGGGCAGACAAGCACGGGAACGCGGACCGTGGCGGGCCTAGTCGGCGAGGTCGCCCAGGTCGTCGGGGACGTCGACCGCGTACCGGCGCAGCACCTCGAGCGGCACGATGTCGAGCACGCGCTCGTTGGTGGCGGCGAGCACCACGGGTGCAGCCGCGCCGTCGCCGTGGGCGCGCAGCCAGTTCGGAGCCGTCACGCACCACCGATCCCCCGGGTTGAGCCCCGGGAAGGCGAATTCGGGCCGCGGGGTCATCAGGTCGTTGCCGATCGAACGCTGGTGCTCGAGGAACTCGACCGTCATCACGCCACAGATCGTGTGGCTGCCGACGTCACCGGGACCGGTCCGGCACGAGCCGTCGCGGAACCACCCCGTCAGCGGGTCGATGCTGCACCCCTCCAGGTCGCCACCCAGCACGTTGCGTTCACTCATCTCGGACCTCGCTCGTAGCCGGGAGCCTAGCTGTGCAAGCATCCGGGCCGACCGTCGGGAGACTCGCCATGGACCACCTGCAGACCATCCGCTACGAACGCGACGGTCACGTCGCCAGGATCACCCTGGACCGGCCCGAGCGCGGCAACGGCCTGACCCGCCAGGTCATCGAGGAACTTGCCGTTGCCGTCGAGCACGCCGACCTCGACCCGCAGGTCCGGGTGATGCTGCTGGCGGGCAGCGGCACCGGGTTCTGCAGCGGCTACGACCTGGTCGACTCGGCCGAGACGCTCGGCCGGACGCCGCCGCAGCCCGACGCACCGGCCGGGGCGCCGACCGACCCCGCGGTGATGGCGGCCAACCACGACCCCGACGCGACCTGGGACCCGATGGTCGACCACGGGATGATGAGCCGCAACGTGCGCGCCTTCATGAGCCTGTTCCACGCGGCCACCCCGGTCGTGTGCAAGGTCCACGGGTTCTGCGTCGGTGGCGGTACCGACCTGGCGCTGTGCTCCGACCTGCTGGTCATCGCCGACGACGCCAAGATCGGCTACCCGCCCTCGCGTGTGTGGGGCTCGCCGACCACCGCCATGTGGGCCACGCGGCTTGGCCCCCAGCGCGCCAAGCGGTTGCTGTTCACCGGCGACTGCCTGTCCGGGGCGGAGGCCCTCGAGTGGGGACTGGCCATCGAGGCGCCACCCGCCGACCACCTCGACGAGCGGGCCGAGGCGCTGGTGCAGAGGATCGCCCGACTCCCGCTCAACCAACTGCAGATGATGAAGTTGCTGGTCAACCAGCAGGTCCACGGCCAGGGCCTGTACGCGACCCAGTTGCTCGGCACCGTCTTCGACGGCATGGCGCGCCACACCACCGAGGGCTACGAATTCCAGGCGCGTGCCGCCGAGGCCGGGTTCCGACAGGCGGTACGCGAGCGCGACGAACCCTTCGGCGATGCGGGACGCTCGACGTTCAAGGGTTGACGACAGCGAGGAGTCGGCATGGCCTGGATGGAGGACGAACGGAGCGCCCTGGTGGCGACCGCCCGGGACACCGATCCCGAGGCACCCACGTTGTGCGAGGGGTGGACGACCCGGCACCTGCTCGCCCACCTCGTCGAGCGCGAACACCAGCCCTGGTTCGTGGCCGTCGACCTGGTGTCGAACCGCCCGCCGGGCGAGGAGCGGTTCATGCGCCGCCTCGTCGACGACGCGGCCGGGGCAGACGGCTACCGCGCCCTGGTCGACCGGTTCGCCGGCGGCCCGCCGGCGTGGTCACCGATCGGGCTGGCCGGCGACCGGATGAACCTGGTCGAGTACGTCGTCCATCACGAGGACATCCGGCGGGCCGGACCCGCACCCGCACCACCGCGTGACCTGCCGCCGAAGATGGCCTCGGCCATTCGGCGCCACCTGGCCGCGGCCGCGAGACTGCCGCTGCGCAAGAGCCCGGTCGGCGTCGTGCTCGACGCGCCAGGGCATGGTCCGGTCCAGCCCCGCAAGGGCGAGCCCACCGTGACCGTGTCCGGAGCGCCGGTCGAACTGCTGCTGTGGGTCTTCGGTCGCCGGGACGTGGCCGACGTCGAACTGCAGGGGCCGCCGGACGCGGTCGAGCGTCTCCGCACGTGGGCGACGTGATCGCCTCGCCACGGCGGCGTTCGCTCAGGCGCTGTCCTGGAGTTCCGCCAGCACGATCGTGACGTCGTCGGGAACGCGCGCCTGCACGACCCGCTCCAGCAACTCGGCAATGGCGGCCGCGGGGGGACCGGCCAGGAGCTGTTCGAGCACGGTCTCGGGCACGACGTCGGTGAGCCCGTCGCTGGCCAGCAACAACAACTCACCCGGCTGGAGGTCGGCGGTCTGGACGTGCGGGGCGAGGTCGCCGGTCGCCCCGAGGCACTGGCCGATCTGGGAGCCTGCGATGCGGTCACTGACGGTGAGCGCCTCGAGCCGGCCGTCGCGGTAGCGCCAGGCGGTCGAGTCGCCGGCGTTCGCGGCGATCAGGCCGCCGTCGAGCACGCTGGTCAAGGCGACGGTCGCTCCCATGCCACGGAGATCCGGATCCGTCAGCATCGCGTCGTGCAGCGTTCGGTCGGCGAGTTGCAGCAGCGAGGTCGCCTCGGCCTCGTCGGTGGGGGCGTCCGCGGCGGCGAACAGTTTCGCCGCGACCTGACTGGCGACGTTGCCGCCGACGTGCCCGCCGAGGCCATCGACCGCGGCCAGAAGGCTCGGCACGCGCAGGCGACGGTGCTCGATCCCGCTGATCTCGTCGAACACCTCGTTGCCCGCGACGGCCCGGTCCTCGTTCTCGGTGTGCGTCAACGACGCACGCGTGGCGATCCAGACCTCGAGTTCCACGGCGCCCCTCCTGGTCCGGCCAACGGCCGGTGTCAGGACGAGCGTCGCCGATGACCCGCCCCGCACGTCCGCGCCGCTGCCACCGGAAGACGGTGGCAGTTCGAGCCGTGGCCGCGGCCGTCCGTCCCGGCAGGAACTCGGCTACCCGACGGCGGGGGACGTCAGCGCGGCAGGTCGGCGAGGAATCCGCGCAGGGCCGCGATGACCGGCTGCGGTTGCTCGATCGTGCTGCTGTGCCCGGCCCCGGGGATGGTGACCAGCCGCGCCCCGGGGATGCCCGCGACCAGCCGCTTGGCCTTCGCCGGTGTCGTGGCGACGTCCTCGTCACCGACCACCACCAGGGTGGGCGCCTGGATGTCGGGCAGGTGGTCGGCGATGCTCGGCCGCTGCAGGACCCCGTTGACCGATTTCGTGATCGTCTTGGCGTTTCCCTCGATGATCCCGCGCCAGTGATCGCGTTCGGCGGCGCGAGCGGGGTCCTCGAGAAAGGTCCTGCCGAACATGATGGGCATCACGCGCGACGCCACCGCCTTGGGCCCCGCAACCGCGACGACGAGGTTGAGTCCCTTGTAGCGCGGCACGTTCTTCCTCGGTTCCGGGTCGGCGGAGGTCTCGAGCAGGCTGAGCGAGCGGACCAGGTCGGGTCGCCAGACGGCCACCCGCATGCCGACGAACCCGCCCATCGACAGACCGACGAAGTGCACGGCGCCGAGGTCGAGCTTCTCGATCAGCGCGACCGCGTCCAACGCGAGCAGGTCGATCGGGATGGTCGACTCGGTCGGGACGGCGCTGCGGCCCTGCCCACGATGGTCGTAGGCGATGCACCGGTAGTCCAAGCGCAGTGCCTCGACCTGTGGACCGAACAGGCGACGGTCCCACAGCAGCCCGTGGCTGAACAGGATCGTCTCGTCGCCGGTGCCGGTGTCCTCGTAGTACAGCCGGGTCCCGTTCAACTCGATGGTCGGCATCGTCAGCCCTCCCCTGGCTCGTCGACGAAGCGACGCGCGAGTTCGTCGAGTCGGTCGTGGTACGTCGACCACTGCCCGGCGTCGTGGTAGGCGAGGTTGTCTCCGCCCTCACGCAGGCCGGCGGTGCCGTCGATCAACTCGCGCACGATGTCGGCATGGCCCGCGTGACGGTGGGTCTCGGTCGCGACGTGGACCAGGATCAGGTGCAGGGTGACCTCGTCGCGTCCCTCGGGCCACCACGGGACGCGACCGACCGCGTCGAGGTCGAGTTGCCCGATCGTCGCGTCGGCGTGGTCCCACACGCGCCGGTAGAGCGCCACGATGTCGTCGCGGGACTCGTCCGCGGTCGCCCACAGGTCGGCGTTGGGGTCCGCGTCGAAGTCCAGGTTCGCCAGCAGCGGCTCGTCCATCGGGCGGTCGAACGTCTCGCCGAAGTAACCGCCCTCGACGGACGCGAGGTGCTTGACCAGTCCGAGCAGGTTCGTGCCCGTCGGGACGAGCGGTCGCCGGAGGTCGTACTCGGACAGCCCTTCGAGCTTCCACAGCAGCGACGCACGACCGGACCGCAGGTAGCGGTGGAGGTCGTCCTTGTGCTGGCCCATCCGCATGCTCCCGGTCACCTCCCGTGACGCTAACGCACGGGAGGTGGCCGGGTCGCTCAGCGCGTGGGGCGGACGGAGATGCTGCCGTTGCTCGTGCGCGCCTCGATCACCGATGAGGCGGTCGGATCCGTCGGCACCTGAACGTCGGTCCGGCCGTTGGAGGTGTTCGCCTCGACGGCATAGGGCCCCGCGTCGGGCAGTACGACGTCGATGCGGCCGTTGGAGGTCCGCGCCACGAGCGTGTCCGGCGCCGTGACGACCTCGGCCCACACGTCGCCGTTGCTGCTGGTCAGCTCGAGGTGACCGGACCTGGTGTCGCGCACGTCGATCCTGCCATTCGAGGTCCGCAACGTCACAGCCTGGTCGCCGCCGGCCAGCGTGATGTCGCCGTTCGAGGTGGACAGATCCACCGTCCCGGCGACGGCGGCGACGTCGATCCCACCGTTGGACGCACTGCCCGCGAGCGCCACGTCGAGGGGCACGGTCAACCGGTACGTCACGCTGCAACCGAGCGAGATCACCTGCATCCGACAGTCGGACGCGAGCCGCAGGGTGGTGCCCTGCTGATCCTCGGAGACCCGCGTACCACCCAACAGGCTGCGGACGGTGCGTTCCAGCTCGACACCGTCGACGGCGGCGCCGACGATCTCGACGTCCCCACTGGCCGCGAGATCGAGTTCGACGCGGTCGACACCGTCGTAGGCGACCGAGGTCGTCGTGGTCGTCGCCAGCGTGTTCGAGGCGAGCGACAGGGAGAGCAGCACGGCGCCCACGAGCACCAGTGCGATGCCGCCCCACAGGTAGGTACGTGAGGACGACCCGGCCGGCGGTGCGGTCTCGGGACGTCGGGAGAGTTGATCGGTATCCATGTCCGTCAGCCTCCGTCGCGACGGGTGCACCGTCCATCGGGGATGACCCCGGGCGGCCCAGGAGACCCGCGCCGCCCGTCAGGGTCGAGGTCTAGGGTTCGGCGGACAGCCGACGACGGGGAGGCGCACGGTGACCGACTGGGACGGGGCGGACTACCAACGGCGGATCGAGACCTGCCTCGCGGGCAAGGACCCGCACGGCGAGGCCGCCTTCGTCCTGCGCTACGCCCCACGGACGGTGCTCGACGCCGGCTGTGGCACCGGGCGCGTCGCGATCGAGTTGACCAACCGTGGCGTCGAGGTGGTCGGCGCCGACGTCAACGGCTCGATGTTGGCGGTCGCACGTGACCTCGCGCCGCACCTGGACTGGGTCGAGTCCGACCTCGTGGACCTCGACCTCGGCCGCACCTTCGACGTGGTCGTCATGGCCGGCAACGTGCCGCTGTTCACCGCGCCGGATGGCCGAGCCCGGCTGGTGGCCGGCTGCGCCAGGCATGTCGCGGCCGACGGCGTGTTGATCGCCGGCTTCTCGCTCGGCAAGGACTACACCCTCGAGCAGTACGACGCCGACTGCGCAGCCGCCGGCCTCGATCTCCACGAGCGCTACGCCACCTGGGCCCGCGACCCGTTCGAGGACGCCGACTACGCGGTCTCCATCCACCGCCCTCGGACCTGACCGGGCGGCAGCGCGGGCGGCTCCTACGGAGGTTGTGCCTCGCACCGGGTGACGGGAGATCGAGGTGGTGACCCGAGATCGAGGTTGACCTCGATCTGCGGTCACAGCCGCGATCTGCGGTCACATCGCCGCATCACCCTGAACTCGCATCCGTTGGATCCCCTGCGGCCGAGGTCAGCCGGCACCGACCTCGTCCATCACGACCACACCTCCTCGGTCGCGAAAGGGCAGGTACGGGGCCAGCAGCCGCTGCAGCACCGACAGCGGGCCGTGGCAACGCCGCTCGTGCGCTGCGTGCCGCCCGTCACGCCTCGGGCGGCCAGCGTCCCTCGTCGGTGTGCGCCCGGACGCTAGCCGCCACCGGCAGCGGGCAACGGTGTCTGGGCGACGAGGTGGTCGAGGTAGAGCGCGACCAGGCCGAGGTCCTCGGGAGTGAACTCGCCCATGGATCCGAGGCAGCCGTCCGTGGCGTAGGCGGGCACGGTCACCGTGACGTGCTCGCCGTCGGCGACCGTCCAGTACACGACGTGCCGTTCGACCTCGCGACCGTCGTCGTCGACCAGTCGGAAGCCGCCACGCAGGCCGGGGTGACCGCCGACGACGGCATTGATCGACGGGACCGCCTCGAACGTGAATCGTGGGCAGCCGGTCGCCCGGTCCGCGCGAAACGATGCCACGAAGTCGGCCTGCGTCGCAGCGAGGTAGGCCGTGGCGTCGCCGTCGTAGGTCTCGGGCAGCGGGTACCGGCCGACTTCGAGGAACCCCGCCTGCCGCTCGCCGTCCATCACGCACAGCAGGGGAGCCTCCCCCTCGCAGCGCTCCACGGTCCAGCCGATCGGCAGTTCGACGCGGACGTCGTCGCGTTCCCAGTCGGCGACCAGTGGTGGCAGTTCGGGCATGGGCGCGTCGCCGTCTTCGGGCAGGTCGCCGTCCGGAGGATCGACCACGACGACGTCCTCGGTCGGCGGATCGCCGATCGGCGGCCTGACCTCCTCGACCGGCCCGCCGCAGGCGGCGAGCACGGCGACGAGACCCAGCATGGTCAGCGACGGACGGGCGGACATCGGCGGTGCCTGTTCACGAGCGCCGATGCCTGCCGCATCGGCTGCACGAACAGACGTCGACACCCACCCGACGGTTGCACGCGGACCTAACGGTCGCGCTTGACCTCGTACATGGCTGCATCCGCGCGCGAGAGCAGGTCGTCGGCGTCGGGCCGCTCGTCCGGACCGACGAAGGCCATCCCGACGCTGGCCGACAGCGTCACCGTCGCCTCGCCGAGGACGACCTCGCCGCGGAGCGCCGCGTCGATCCGTTCGCCGAGTCTGGCTGCCGTGTCAGCGGAATCGGCCTCGCCGATGACGACGAACTCGTCGCCGCCGATCCGTGCGACCAGGTCGCCCTGGCGGATGGTCGCGCGCAGTTGCTCGGCCACGTGCGCCAGCACCTCGTCACCCCTGCGGTGCCCGAACCGGTCGTTGATCGGTTTGAAGTCGTCGAGGTCGATGAATGCGACCGCGATGCCCGTGCGCTGCCGCTGTCCCAACAACAGGTCGAGCTGGTCGAACAGCGC
The DNA here is from genome assembly GCA_018335555.1 of Actinomycetota bacterium. Classification (GTDB taxonomy): domain Bacteria; phylum Actinomycetota; class Nitriliruptoria; order Nitriliruptorales; family Nitriliruptoraceae; genus Egicoccus. The sequence goes on from JAGXST010000216.1 coordinate 23,307, forward strand.
CGCCCGGTTCGGCAGCCCCGTCAGCGCGTCCTGCGTCGCGCGGGCTTCGAGTGCCGCGAGATAGCGGCTCTCGATCAGACGACGCTGGGTGACGTCGGTGTTGACCGCCAGCGCGGCCCGAGGCGTGCCGTCGGTGTAGCGCAGCAACGTCCACCGCCCCTCGAGGAACAGCTCACGTCCCGTGCGTGTCACGTAGCGCAGATCACCCGACCATTCGCCGGTGCGGAGCAGCACCTCCCAGGCCGCCTCGACCTGCTCGAGGTCGGGGCTGACGAGCTCGTCGAGACGACGCCCGAGCGCCTCGGAGCGGGGCCACCCGTGGATGCGCTCGGCGGCCCGGTTCCAGTAGGACACGTGGTGATCACGGTCGTGGACCATGATCGCGTCCTGGGTCTGGTCGAGGAGGCGGGCCTGTTCGTCGATGCGGCGATGTGCGCGTTTGACGTCCTCGATGTCGGTGCAGGTCCCGAACCACTGCACGACCTCGCCGTCGGCATCGTGCAGGGGTGCGGCGCGCCCGAGCATCCAGCGGTAGCTGCCGTCCGCGCGGCGCAGCCGGTACTCGATCTCGTAGGGCTGCCCCGTGCGGGTCGCTTCGGCCCACAGCACCATGGCCAACCCGCGGTCGTCGGGGTGGAAGGCGAAGTTCCACCCGTCACCGCGGCTCTCCTCGAGGCTGAGGCCCGTGAACTCGAGCCAGTTGCGGTTGAAGTGGACGTGCCGCCCGTCCGGCTCGGTGATCCACACGATCTGGGGCAGCGTGTCGACCAACTGGCGGAACTGTCCCTCGCTGAGCTCGAGTTGGTCGATCCGGCGGGCCTGTTCGGCGAGCTGTCGGCGGAGCGCGTCCACCGTGGCCTCCAGCTCCTGTGCCGCGTCGTCGCCTCCGCGGTGCACGATCGGGTCGTCGAACAGACGCAGGCGAACGTCTTCGTTGGTGGAGTCCATCCGTGTCCCCCAGCAGACGGCGTCGTCGTCGGCGTCCCGGAAACGCCTGCCGGGACGGTACCTACGGCGGCGGTGTCACGACCCCCGCCGGTCGGCCGACGAGCCCTTCGCCTCTGGCGGATGAACGTCCGCGCCAGCCACCATGATCACGAACCGATGCGAGGGCACCAGGCACCATGCGCACGATGCTCGTCATCGCCGGAGTCGTCGCCGCAGCCGCTGCCGCCTGTGTCGCGACCGTGGTCTGGCTGATCGCCACGTACGGGCCCGTCCCGGGCGGCGGATCGGCCCTGCTCGGCGTGATCGCGCTTGTCGTCGCCTATCGGCGTGTCGTGCAGCCCTGGCAGCATCGCTGGGGTGCCTCGGACGCCGAGGTGGCCCGCGCCATGCCGGGCGACGACGTCATCCCCGGCGCGGCGACCACGACCCGGGCGATCGGGATCGCGGCCACTCCCACAGAAGTGTGGCCGTGGCTGGTGCAGATCGGTCATGGGCGGGCAGGTTGGTACAGCTACGACTGGATCGACAACGACGGCCACCGGAGTGCGACCTCGATCATCCCCGAACTTCAGACGCTCTCCGTCGGCGACCAGATCCTCATGGTCCCCGGGATGGGCCCTCGGGTCCGGGCCCTCGAAGACGGCGCGTGGATCCTCAGTGGCGACGAGCAGGGCGGGACCTGGTGCCTCGCCGTCCACCCGGACGGGGTGGGGCACACCCGCCTCGTGAGCCGGTGGCGGGTCAAGTGGCACCTGACACCGGCCTCCGCGTTCTGGATCCTGATCTCCGACCCCGGCTCGTTCATCATGGAACGCCGGATGCTGCTCGGCATCAAGGCCAGAGCCGAGGCGACGGCAGCGCGCCCCTCGCGGCGAACCGCCGTCTTCCCCCTCGTGGCACTCGCGCTGCTGCTGACCGCCTGCGCGGCAGGCGCGAACCCTGCGGACGGTGACGCCGGCTTCTGGCTCGGTCTGTGGCACGGGTTGATCGCCCCGGTGACGTTCGTGATCTCGCTGTTCGGCGACGGCGTCGGGATCTACGAGGTGAACAACAGCGGTGGCTGGTACGACGGCGGGTTCGTGTTGGGACTCGGGTTCATCGTCGGTGGTGGCTCGTCGGGCGCCCGCACCGCCCGCAGATGACGTCCGTCGCGGGGCACCCCCCGCCTGATGGACTCCGGCCTCAGTAGACCTCGGGGTCCTGGTCGACGACCCGGGTCTCGCGGACCACGGCACCGCGCCGGCGCGGTGACAGGCCGACGATCAGACCGACCGCGCCGCCGAGCAGGAGGATGAAGCCGACCACCCGGATGTCGATGCCGGCCACCTCGAGCGTCACCGCGAACGCGAGGATGGCACCGAGAACGATCAGAGCGATGCTGCCGCCGATGGTCATGACTGCTCCCTGGTTCACGGCGACGCCAACGCATCGCCTCGCGCAACTCTACGCGGCAGCGGCCGACGGGAGGGGATGCCGCCCCGTTGGGTGACTCGACCATGCAGCGACTCGGCCCGGGATTCGCGATTAGGGTCGACGCGACGACGCGGCACCTGAAGGGGG
>JAGXST010000217.1 GCA_018335555.1 Actinomycetota bacterium
GCCAGACCGAGCGCGGCCATCGCCGCGCCCCCGCCGGACACCGGCAGGACCTCCGCGGAGGTCACCGCCACCAGGGGTTCGGTGTCGCCGTCGCCGGCCCCGCCGGCCAGACCCTCGTCACCGTCGGCGTCCTCGTCACCGCTGGCCTGCTCCCCCACCTCGTCGTCGCCTTCGTCGCCCCCGGGCCCGAAGTCGCCGGGCTCGATGCCGTCGTCGGGATCGATCTCGACCACGGGGAAGTACGCCGCCTCGAGATCCTCGTCCGCGGCCGCTTCACGACCTTCGGGCGGCGCCGGGGTGTCGAACCAGTCGCAGCCCGGGGGGTCGGGCTGGTCCTCGCGGTCGAAGGTCGCGCACGGCACCAGCAGCGCGGACTTGACCGGGTCGCCGGTCGGCAGCAGGGACCCACCGGAGTCGCAGTCGGGCAGGCCGCTGACCAGGTGCTGCGGCAGCACCATCTGGTTCGAGGTCGCGTCGGCGCCGTCGGCGCCGGCGTTGCCCTGCCAGCAGTTGCCGATGCCCTGCTCGTCCCACCAGAAGTCGACGCCGTTGGGCTGGGTCAGGCCCTCGGGGTGCTGCCCGAGTCGGTTGTCCACGTAGCGGTTGCCGTTGGAGGTGTCGAACTGCGATGACTCGAAGTCGTCACGGATGGCCGAGGGCACCCAGAACAGCATGGCGCCCGCCCGCCAGTTGTCGAAAAGGTCGTTTGCACGCAGGAAGTTGGCGTTGCCGCCCGCGACGAGCACCCCGGTGCCGACGGGCACGGGGAACGCCGGGCAGACGGTGCCGGTCTCGTAGCCACGCTCGGCAGGGGCGCCGTCACACGCGCCCTCGTGGAGATAGCGCTGGTAGTAGTTGACGTTGTTGCCCCAGATGCGGTTGTTCTCGAGCCAGGCGTGGTCCTGGGGCATGCCGGGGTGGTCGGGGACGAAGGAGTCGGTCACGTAGCCGGCACCGTTGTGGAACACGTCGTTGTCGTGGAAGTAGACCGAGTTGCCCGCCGAGCCCGAGAACCCCAGCGCGTTGTGGTGGGTGCGGCAGCCGGTGATCTCGACCGCCCAGCGGTCCAGCGGGCCGGTGTCGGGGTTGTCGGCATTCACATCCGCCGAGGAACCCGGATAGATCCCCGAGTCGCCGTTGTGGTGGGTGTCGCAGTCGATGATCAGCCCGTGGTCGGACGTGAACGTCAAGATCCCGTACAGGTCGTTGTGCCGGGCGACGACGCGGTCGAGGACGTAGCCGTCGGTCTCGTGGACGTAGATGGCGTTCTCGCGGAACAGGTCGAAGGTCATGTTGCGCAGGTAGAAGCCGTCGGCGCGGTCGGCCTTGAGCCCGTTGTGCTTGATCCAGGAACCGTCCGGTTTGAACCCGCCGCGCAGCACCGTGTCCGTCGGCTCCTGCCCCGTGCCCTCGATCTGCAGGTCGCACAGCTGGTTGTCGCAGACGATGTCGTCGTCGTCCGGGTCGTCGCCCGCGATCGTGACGAGGTTGACGACCTCACCACAGCTGACGATCAGGTCGTACTCCACGACCCCGTCGTCGTAGTCATCGGTGCACGGGGCGTTCGCGTCCCACGACGGCTGCTCGCGGTAGGTACCCGGCAGGACGTAGATGTTGGTGCCCGCCACCTCGACCGCGTCGACCGCGGCCTGGAGGTGCTCGTGCGCACACCTGGCCAGCAGGCGCCGGTTGAACGCACGCAGCTTCGGGTCGTCCATGCCGGCCACGCGATCGGCCGAGTCGGGCTTGCAGACCACGATGACATCGGCGGCCTCGTCGATCGTGCGGTAGGTGGGCACCTCGCCATCGCCGGGTGGGAACTGGCTGGCGTGTTCCTCGTGGGCTGCGGCCGGGCCGGCGACCACCGCGAGGATCGCGACGCATGCGACGAGCAGCGCCGGCGTGCGATGGCGGCGCGCCCGGCCCGGGTGGGCCTTCGGGGCGGGACGGGATGACCAACGGGAACGGACCACGCGATTCCACCTGTTTCGGCGGTCGCCTGCCGCGACCGCGTCCGGGACACCCGGTTCGCCGTGGCGGACGCCGGCCCCTGCCCGCGGGCGCGCACACCTGTGCGGCCGGCGGGCACCTCAGCTCTAGGCTCGCGCACCATGGACGGACTCCGCAGCACCCTCGATCCCGCTTCCGACGCCTTCCGGGCCAACCGCGACCATCACGTCGCGCTGGTCGAGGACCTGCGCGAGAAGCTCGCCACGGCGGCCCTCGGCGGCTCCGAAGGCTCGCGCGAGCGGCACGTCTCGCGCGGCAAGTTGCTCCCGCGCGACCGGGTCGAGGCACTGCTCGACCCGGGAACCCCGTTCCTCGAGCTGTCGCCGCTCGCCGCCGACGGCATGTACGACGACGAGGCGCCAGGCGCCGGGATCATCACCGGCATCGGCACCGTCGCGGGGACCGAGTGCGTCATCGTCGCCAACGATGCGACCGTGAAGGGCGGGACCTACTACCCCATCACGGTCAAGAAGCACCTGCGCGCCCAGGAGGTCGCACGCGACAACCGGCTGCCGTGCATCTACCTCGTGGACTCCGGCGGCGCGTTCCTGCCCCGCCAGGACGAGGTGTTCCCCGACCGGGACCACTTCGGGCGCATCTTCTACAACCAGGCCACCCTGTCGGGTGCCGGGCTGCCCCAGATCGCGGTGGTCATGGGCTCGTGCACGGCCGGTGGCGCCTACGTGCCGGCGATGAGCGACGAGTCCATCATCGTCAAGGACCAGGGCACGATCTTCCTCGGCGGCCCACCGCTGGTGAAGGCCGCGACCGGCGAGGTGGTCAGTGCCGAGGACCTCGGGGGCGGCGACCTGCACGCCCGCACCTCCGGCGTCGTCGACCACCTCGCCGTCGACGACCGGCACGCCCTGCAACTCGCGCGCGACGCGGTCACCAACCTCAACCGCACCAAGCAGGTGCCCGTCAGCGTCGAGGCACCCGAACCACCGGCCTACGACCCGGCCGAGCTCTACGGCGTGGTGCCGGCGGACGCGCGCCAGCCGTTCGACGTGCGGGAGGTCATCGCGCGCGTCGTGGACGGCTCGCGGTTCCACGAGTTCAAGCCGCTCTACGGCGACACGCTGGTCACCGGCTTTGCCCGCATCCACGGCTACCCGGTCGGGATCGTGGCCAACAACGGGATCCTGTTCAGCGAGTCCGCCCTCAAGGGGGCGCACTTCATCGAACTGTGCAACCAGCGCGGTGTCCCGCTGGTGTTCCTGCAGAACATCACCGGGTTCATGGTCGGCCGCGAGTACGAGGCCGGCGGGATCGCCAAGGACGGCGCCAAGATGGTGACCGCGGTGGCCTGCTCGACCGTGCCGAAGCTGACCGTCGTCATCGGTGGTTCGTTCGGTGCCGGCAACTACGCCATGTGCGGCCGGGCCTACTCCCCCCGATTCCTGTGGATGTGGCCGAACGCGCGGATCAGCGTCATGGGCGGCGAACAGGCCGCCAACGTGCTGGCCACCGTCAGGCGGGACGGGTTCGAGGCACGCGGCGAGGACTGGTCCGAGCAGGACGAGGAGGCGTTCAAGGAGCCCATCCGTGCGCAGTACGAGAGCCAGGGCCATCCCTACTACGCCACGGCGCGCCTGTGGGACGACGGGATCATCGACCCGGCGCAGACCCGCGACGTACTCGGTCTCGGCCTGTCGGCTGCCCTCAACGCGCCGATCGAGAAGCCGAGCTACGGCGTCTTCAGGATGTGACTCAGGCCAGCAGCGTCTGGGCCGCGCTGCCGAGCACCAGCGCCCCGACCAGCAGGATCGCCACCGTGAGGCCGACCACGCGGCGACGGGCGATCACCAGCATGCCGCCGATGGCGCCGATCGAGGTGCCGGCACCGGTCACCAGGAAGGCCATCGCCGGCCCCGGGCCCATGCCGCCCTCCATCATGCCGGCCAGCAGGGGCAACGAGCCCTCGGTGTTGACGTAGGCCGGGATCCCGAGAAGCGCGGCGGCGGCCACCGCGGTCAGGTCGTCCCCGCCGAGCCAGGTCTGCAGCTCACCCGTCGGGATCGCCTCGATCACGAGGTAGCCCAGCGCGGTGAACCCGAAGAAGTAGACGGCCAGACGGCGACCGACCGTCACGAGTTCGCGACCGAACTCGCGCGTACGCAGCCGTTGCCCGACCGTGCCGACCTCGGTTTCCGCGGCGGCACCGGGGCCGACGCTCAGCACCGGCTGCGCGGCGGGGCGCGGCGCCACCTCGCACGACGCAGCGCACTCGGACGCGGCCATCCGGGCCTGCCCGTCGAGCCATCCCGTTCGCTGCACCACGGCGGTCACGAAACCGGCGAACAGACCGAGCACGATCGTGCCGCCGAAGAACAGCCACGCGAACGGCCAGCCCAGCAGGCCCCCGGACAGCACGAGTTCTGACGGAGAGGTCAGCGGCGAGGCGACCATGAATGCCACGATCGGCGCCCAGGGAGCACTGGTGGCGATCATGCCGAGCGCGACCGCGGTCGTGCCACACGAGCAGAACGGCGTGGCGCTGGCCAGGCCGACCGCCCCGACGACGGCGACCGGGGTCCGTCGGCGGAGCCACCCCGAGAGGCGGTCGGCGCCGACGTAGACGTTGAGCGCGGCCGCAGCCGCCACGGACGCCAGCAGGAACGGCCACGTCGTGGCGAACGTCCGCCATACGTCGAGCGCCACCCGCAGCAGAAGGTCTTCCACGTTCGTGTCCCCACACCGGACGCCGATTCCATATCGACGTTCATCGATGTGAAGTCAATCACACGTATCGATCGTTGTCTATCTATGGTTGTATACCTACTTGTATACCTACTGTTGTTTACCTACTGTCCGAGTCGTGGTCGCGCCGACATGCGGCTGGGTCAGTCGCTCTCGATCCGGATCTCGACGAGGCCGCCGTCGCTGCCGTCCCCGTCGTCGGCCCAGAACACCTGCAGGACCGCTCCGTCGGGCAGCCCGTCGAGGTCGATCAGGTCGCTGAACTCGCCGACACAGCCGCTGCCACAGGTTGCGGTGACGTAGCCGTCTCGCAGCGGCGCACCCGCGGCGTCGACGACGCGCCAGTTCACCGTCGCCTCGTAGACGTTCGCGCAGCCGATGAACTTGGTCTGCTCGCCGACGCGCATGCCCGGCACCGGGGAGACGACATCGATGAACGCCTCGGCGGTCCGCTGCTCGTGGCCGGCACAGGGCCCGGCGACGCGGGCAGGGTCCGGTAGCGGCCGCGGGTGGGGAAGGGCGTCCGGAGGCGCGGGCGCCTCGGGCTCCGCCTCCACCACGACCGGCACGTCGGGCTCCGGGCGGTAGGGCCCGCGGAACAGTTCGGGCAGCGGGTCGAAGTCGTCGGTGCGCAGGTCCGCGTCCGCCGGTCCTCCGGGGGCGGCCGGTCTCGGGCCGGCCGGGGTGATGCCGGGACCGACGCCATGCGTGACGATCTCGGCGACGCCCAGACCGCCCGCCGCCAGCACGATCACCACAGCACCGCCGGTCACGGACTGGCGGAATCGGCGGCGGCGGCGGCCTCGGGTCCACAGCGCGTCGGCGTCGAGTGGCAGGCGGGCACTGTCGGCGGTGCTGCCGAGGAGCCGGTCGAGGTCAACGGACATCGGACGCGTCCTCTCTGGTGTCGGCGGCGACATAACGGGCACGCATCGCCTCGCGACCACGGTGGAGTTGCTGACGGACCGCCTCGGGCGTGGCGCCGTCGAGGTCGGCGATCTCCACCGCGGACCACCCCAGCACGTGGTGCAGGACCAGCACGCGACGCTGGCGGGCAGGCAGGCCTGCGAGTGCGTCACGGACCGCGAGCGTGGTGGCGCTGTCGGGCGGGGCCTGGATCTCCTCGCGGGCGAGGCGGGTCCTGGCACGGCGTTCGAGGCGCCACCGGCGCAACTGGGAGGTCGCGAGGTTGAGCGTGACGCGGTGGACCCAGCCCCCGGGCGACGACAGGTTTCGAACGCGCTCCCAGTGGGCGCAGGCGCGCACGAGGGCTTCCTGCGCGATCTCCTCGGCCACCGCGCGGTCGCCGACCAGCAGGTCGGCCGCACGCACGAGCCGGGGGCGTTCACGGTGCACGAACGCGACCAGATCGGCTGGAGCCTCCACGGGTGGCCCCTCGTGTGGGGTGTCGTAGTGCACACGCGCGGGCTGCGTCGATCGTGACACGCCTCACCGCTTCGTGCGCACGGAGCACGGCGCTAGCGTCGCGGCACCATCGCCCTCGGGAGGACGTCAGACGTGACCGACGCGCTGCTCATCGACCGCGACGACCGCGGGGTCGTGACCCTCACGCTCAACCGGCCCGACGTCCGCAACGCGTTCAACGCGCAGATGATGCAGGCGATCGGCGAGGTCGTCGACGACCTCGCCGACGACGGGGGCGTACGTGCCCTGGTCCTGACGGGTGCCGGGACGGTGTTCTCGGCCGGTGCGGACCTCAACTGGATGTCGGCGATGCGTGACTACAGCTTCGAGGAGAACGTCGCCGATTCGCGGGGTTTCGAGGCGATGCTGCGCGCGGTCGACGATTTCCCCGCCCCCACGCTCGCCCGTGTGAACGGGCATGCGCTCGGTGGCGCGGCCGGGCTGCTCGGCTGTGTGGACATCGCGGTGGCCGTGCGCGGCAGCCTGTTCGGATTCACCGAGGTCCGCCTCGGCATCGCCCCCGCCATGATCTCGGCCTACGTCCAGCCCCGGATCGGGACCAGCAACGCCCGCCGCTACTTCCTGACCGGCGAGCGTTTCGACGCCGACCGGGCACGCGAGATCGGCCTGGTCAGCGAGGTCTGCGCGGCGGACGACCTCGACGCGACGTTCGGGCAGGTGGTCGACGCCGTGCTGGCCGCCGGGCCGACCGCACAGCGCGAGACCAAGCAGTTGATCCGCCAGATCGACCGGCTCGACCGTGACGCCTCACGCGAGCTGCGCCTGGAGTTGATCGCAAGGCTGCGCGTCGCCGACGAAGGTCAGGAGGGCATGCGCGCGTTCTTCGACAAGCGGCCGCCCGACTGGATCCCGGGCGGCGACACCGACCGGGACTGACGGCTTCGTCAGCTGAGCACGAGCGGGATCGCGGTCAGGTACTGCTGCGAGCCGTCGTTGGCGCTCTCGGCGAACACGTGCAGTTCGGCGAAGGACTCGCCGTCGGCCGCGCTGAGGTCGAGTTCCTCGCGGAACTCGCCGACACAGCCGTTGCCGCACTCGGCGGTGAAGAAGCCCTCGTCGAGCAGCACTCCGTCGCCGTCGTAGAGCTCCCACTGCACGTTGGCCTCGTAGACGTTCGAGCAACCCACGAGCTCGACTGCGGTGAGGTCGTCGATCTCCTGCTCCTCGACGGGCGCATCGACGTCGATGAACGCCTCACCTTCGCGACCCTGGTCGTCGGCACACGGGTCGTCGACCGCGGTCGGGTCCGGTGTCGGGGCCGCACCCGGGTCCTCGTCACCGGTGACGTCCTCGGGCTCGGTCCCGGTTTCGGTCGGCTCGGGCTCCTCGACCTCGGGTTCGGTCTCGGTCGGCTCGGGCTCCTCGGTGGGCTCCTCCTCGACCGTCTCGGTCTCGGTGGGCTCGGTCACGGCCGGGTCGTCGCCACCACCGCACGCGGCCAGCGTCAGGGCAGCGGCGAACAGCAGGGAGGGCAGGACGGGACGGCGCACGCGGATCTCCTCGGGGGCGGTGGAGTTCTCGTCGGCCGCATGGTGCCAGACCGCAGCCCGGCGCAGCACCGGCCACACTGCCGTGCGCGGACAGCACGACGGGCCGACGGTCGGGAACTCGATCGCCCGCTGCTACCGTCCGGCCCCGAACGAGTGGTCGGGCGACACGGGAGAAACGATGCTGCGGCGCGTGTTGGTGGCCAACCGTGGCGAGATCGCACGACGGGTCATGCGTACGTGCCGGGCGATGGGGATCGAGACCGTCGCGGTCTTCAGCGACGCCGACGCGGACGAAGCGCACGTCCGCGACGCGGACACCGCGGTGCGCATCGGTCCGGCTCCCGCCGCACGCTCCTACCTCGACATCGACGCCGTGCTCGCCGCCGCCTCGTCCACCGGCGCCGACGCGATCCATCCCGGCTACGGCTTCCTCTCCGAGAGTCCGGCGTTCGCCGAGGCGGTCCGCGCGGCCGGGTTGGTGTTCGTCGGTCCCACGCCGGACGTGATCCGGCTGATGGGCGACAAGGCGGCGGCCAAGCAGCACCTCGAGACCGCCGGCGTGCCCGTCGTACCCGGCATCCACGACGCCGATCTCGACGACGACGCGTTGCTGGCGGCCGCGGACGAGGTGGGATTCCCGTTGCTGGTCAAGGCCGTCGCGGGCGGCGGCGGCAAGGGCATGCGGGCGGTCCACGACCCTGCCGACCTCGCGGCGGCACTCGCCGCCGCACGCCGCGAGGCCCGCACCGGCTTCGGCGACGACCGCCTCATCCTCGAACGGCTGGTCTCGCGCCCGCGGCACATCGAGATCCAGGTGTTCGGCGACCGCCACGGCAACGTCGTGCACCTGCTCGAGCGCGAGTGCTCGGTGCAGCGCCGCCACCAGAAGGTCGTCGAGGAAGCGCCCTCCCCCGCCGTCGACGCGAGGTTGCGCGAGCGGATGGGTGCCGCCGCCGTCGCCGCGGCGAAGGCCGTGTCCTACGAGGGAGCAGGGACGGTCGAGTTCCTGGTCGCCGGCGACACGCTCGACCGTGACGAACCCGAGTTCTTCTTCCTCGAGATGAACACGCGCCTGCAGGTCGAGCACCCGGTCACCGAACTGATCACCGGCCTCGATCTCGTCGAGTGGCAGTTGCGGGTGGCCGACGGCGAGGCGCTGGGGTTCGGCCAGGACGACGTCCGCTCCGACGGGCACGCGATCGAGGTGCGCCTGTACGCCGAGGACCCGGTGCGGCAACTGCCCCAGACCGGCCCGGTCCTGCACCTTCGGGTGCCCGCCGTCGCCGGCGCCCGCGCCGATCTCGGCATCGCCGAGGGCAGCACCGTCGGGCAGCACTACGACCCGATGCTCGGCAAGCTGATCGTGCATGCTTCGGACCGGCCCACCGCCTGCTCCCGGATCGCCGACCTCGTCGCCGGCACGGCCGTCCACGGCGTGACGACCAACCTCGAGTTGTTGCACGCGATCGTGACCCACGCGGCGTTCGTCGCCGGCGACCTGACCACGTCATTCATCGACGACCACCTGCACGACTGGTCGCCCGATCGCACCCCGGAGGCCGCGGTGGCCGGGGCGGTCGAGGCGTTGACCGGCGGCCACCGCGAACTCCTCGCGGGCGACCCGTTCCGGCCGTGGGACACGCTCGGTCCCCTGCGTCTCGGTGGTGCCGGTGGCTGGCCGGTGACGCTGGCCGACGAGTTCGCCGAGGAGCCGGTCACCGTCCGGGTCGTCGGCGACGGGGCCGGCCTGCGCGTGACCGACGCGGTGGGGAGCCTGCTGTCCGCCGTCGGGATCGACGCCGCGACGGTGCACCGTCACGACGGTCACATCGACCTCTGGGTGTCGACCGAGGGCACGACGCGACGGCTGCGCGTGGTCCCGGCGACCCGGCACGCCGACCCCGCCGAACTGACCGGCGGCGCGGCGTTCGCGTCGCCGATGCCGGGCTCGGTCGTCTCAGTCGCGGTCGAGGCGGGCCAGCAGGTGGGCGCAGGGGCGACGTTGGTCGTGGTCGAGGCGATGAAGATGGAGCACCCGGTCACGGCGCCGGCGGACGGGACGGTCACGGCCGTGCACGTGGCGGTCGGGCAGGCCGTGGAAGCGGGAGCGCCCCTGTTGGCGTTCGAACCCGCGACGGCGTGAGCAGGGACAGGAGACGTCACGTGCAACTGCCCGAGCAGGTCACCATCGTCGAGGTCGGACCGCGCGACGGGTTGCAGAACGAACCGGGCACCGTGCCGACCGCGGTCAAGGTCGGGTTCATCGACCGCCTCGCCCGCACCGGCCTGCAGGTGGTCGAGGCGACCTCGTTCGTGCATCCGACGTGGGTGCCCCAACTCGCAGACGCCGCCGAGGTCCTGGCCGGCATCGATCCCGTCGAGGGCGTGCGCTACCCGGTCCTGGTGCCGAACGAGCGTGGGCTCGACCGCGCACTCGAGTCGGGCGTGGACGAGGTCGCCGTGTTCGGTGCCGCGTCCGAGGCGTTCAGTGCCAAGAACCTCAACCGCACCATCGACGAGTCGCTGGAGATGTTCCGACCCGTCGTCGCCCGCGCGAAGGACGCCGGACTGCGCGTGCGCGGCTACGTCTCGACGGTCTGCGGCTGTCCGTACCAGGGTGACGTACCCGTCGCCGACGTGGTCCGCATGACGGTGGCCATGCTCGAACTCGGTTGCGACGAGATCTCGCTGGGCGACACGATCGGCGTCGGCACGCCGGGCCAGGTCCAGGACCTGCTCGCCGCCGTCGCGGCCGAGGCGCCCGTCGAGCGCCTCGCGGTCCACATGCACGACACCTACGGGCAGGGCCTGGTCAACACGCTGGCTGCCTTCGAAACCGGGGTGACCATCGCGGACAGCTCGGCCGGCGGGCTCGGCGGTTGCCCGTACGCGCCCGGCGCGAAGGGCAACCTCGCCACCGAGGACCTCGTCTACGCCCTGCACGGCTCCGGCGTTGCGACCGGCGTCGACCTCGACGCCCTGGTCGACACGACGGCGTGGATGGCGGCCAAGCTCGGCCGCCCGCCCGCATCGCGCGCCGCCGAGGCGATTCTGGCCAAGCGCGACCGCTGATCCGGCGGCGTCACGGCAAGCCCGTCGCTATCATTTTGATAGCGACGCGACACGCCGGCTTGGAGTGACGATGGGTGATCTGCTGATCCGGGGAATCTCGCAGGCAACGCACGAGCAGCTCAAGGCCCGAGCGCAGGCTGCCGGTGTGAGCCTGCAGACCTACGTCGCCCGTATTCTCGAACGCTCTGCCGCCATGCCGACGTTGCCTGACTGGCTCGCGCAGCTCGACGAACTGCCGCGACACCGCCAGGTTTCCGGGGCAGCAGCGATTCGAGACGCTCGCGACGAGCTCCCGTGATCTTCGTCATCGACGCGTCGGCGGTGATCGACCTGCTCGCTCGCAGCGACGCCGGCGAACTCGTTCGTCGCCTGCTGGCAGCTACCCCCGACGCCACGCTGGTCACCGCGGCCCACCTCGATGCCGAGGTGTTCTCCGGCCTGGCGCGACTGCACCGGGCTGACGCACTCTCGGCCGACGAGGTGGGCGAACTCCTGCGACGGCTCGCGATCCTGGACGTGCAACGCGTCCCGATCAACGGCGACCTCTTGGCGGCGGCCTGGCGGATGAGGGACAACGTCGCCGCTCGTGATGCGCTGTACGTCGCGGTCGCGCGGGGTCTCGGCGGCACGCTGCTCACCACCGACGAGCGGCTCGCGCGAGCGGTACCAGACGTCGCGGCGGACCTCGGCGCCTGACGCCCGCCGCGGAACGGGGCATGCTCGGCTACCCGCTGGGGCGTCCGCGATCTGCCTCGGCGTCGAGGGCGGCGCGGCCAAGGCGGTCGATGCTCTCGTCGAGGTCGGCGAGATCGAGTGTCACCAGCATGCCCCCTGCGGCCGTCGCCCAGGCCTGCGCGACGTCCAGTGGATGACCCGGATCGTCGGGCCAGCCCACGACGCCGAGCGGGGCCGGCAGCGAGGCCACCTCCTCGAGGGATGGCGCTTCACCCCCGTCGAGGGCGAGCAGCGCCGCCGCGAGGCTGGCGGGATCGTGTCGCGGATAGTCGGTGATCAGCGTCGTGCGTAGCCACGGCCGCATCGAGGTGTCCACCCGGAAGCGCGCGATCATGCCGGGGATGCCGCTGCCGCGGACCTCGGCGGCGACGGCCGCGTGCGGGCCGTGACCGGCCGTGGCTCGACCGGTCCAGGCCGGCAGACATGCCACGAC
>JAGXST010000218.1 GCA_018335555.1 Actinomycetota bacterium
CTCTACGACAAGCTCGGCGTGCGCAACCGCGCCGGCGCCGTGTCGCAGGGCGTCAAGCTCGGTTTGCTGTAGGCACGGCGAGCACTGAGCCCGGCCTGCTAGGCGCTCCAGCTCGCCTCGATCCGCAACCTCTGCCTGTCCTTCGTCCGGGGCCGAACGACCACTCGGTCGGCCCGGAAGGTCGTAGGCAGTCGGGAACCCCACGCACGACGATTCGTCCCGCGATTCACCACGACCGGAGGAAGACCGTGATTACGCTCGGCATCATCCTGCTCATCCTGGGCATGCTCATCGACATCGGCATCCTGACCACGCTCGGCATCATCCTGCTGGTGGTCGGCGTGATCCTGTTCATCCTGGGATCCGTCGGCCGCGCCGTGGGCGGTCGACCCCACTACTGGTGACCGCTCGCCGCCGGCGGCCGTAACCGGCCGCCGCGGTGGCTGCACGACTTCGACGAGCCGGGCCTTGCGCCCGGCTCGTCGTCGTCGAGGCGACCTACAGCCGCAGCACTGCGGTCGTGACCGTCGCTGCGAGCACGACGACCAGGAACGGGGCGCGCAGCCGCACCGCGACCATGGCGACCACCACGCCTGCCAGCCGCGCGTCCAGCACCAGTTCACGTCCCGAGGCGAACGTCTGCACCGCGACGAGGGCGGCGAGCAGCGCGACCGGCAGCATCGCCGCCACGCGCCGTACGCGCGGATGTTCGAGGATGCGGTCGGGCACGGACAGCCCCGCCAGCTTGATCGCGTAACAGCCTGCCGAACCGGCCAGTACCGCCAGCCACAACGTCGCGGATCCCATCAGCCGGCCTCTGGTTCGTGCGCCGGGGGATCGGCCACCGGCGGTTCAGGCGCCGGGGGATCGGTCGCCGGTCGGGTGAACGTCGCCACCGCCGCGATCCCGGCCGCGACCAGTACCGGCATACCGGCCGGCACGAATGGCACCGACGCGATCGCGGCGATCGCGGCCAGGACGGCGACGATCCAGGTGGGACGGTCCCGCAGCCGCGGCGCCAGCAGGGCCACGAAGGCGGCCGGCCCGGCGACGTCCAGGCCGAAACGATTGGGGTCCTCCAACAGGCCGGCGCCGACCGCGCCGATCAGCGAGCCGAGGTTCCACAGCACGAACACGGACACGCCGGTTGCCCAGAACCCGACACGGGCCCGCGGTGGGTCGTGCTGTGCCACGGCCATCGCCGCGCTCTCGTCGATGACCAGGTGCGCGGCCAGCAGCCGGCGCGGACCGCGGGCCCGCAGCAGCGCGCTGAGTTGCAGCCCGTACAGGGCGTTGCGGGTGCCGAGCAGCACCGCCGTGGCGGCCGACGCGAACGCGCCGCCGCCCGCACCGACGACCCCCGCCAGGGCGAACTGCGATGCACCCGTGAACATCAGCAACGACAACGCGACGGTCTGAATCACGCTCAACCCGGATGCCACCGCGATCGCGCCGTAGGACAGCCCGAAGGCGCCGGTCGCGACGCCGATGCCGATGGCGTCACGGACGATCGCACGGCGTGCAGGAGCGGAGACGTCGATGGAGGGCATGGCCAGACGGACCTCGGAACGGGCGCGCACGGTATCGGCCTGTACCGACGGCCGAACGCGGGGTGGCCCCGAGGCGGCAGGACCGCTTGCCTCGGGGTCGATCGCTTCGAAAGGGCACCACCAATGACCGTCGTACTCGCCGTGCGTTGCCAGGACGGCCTCGTCATCGCGTCCGACTCGCAGATCACCGAGAAGGACCGGGACATGACCTACCCGGCCCAGAAGCTGCACCCGCTCGGCGATCACGCCGCCTGGGGCGGCAGTGGTGCCCGGGGCGTCCTCGGCGAACTCGCCGAGACGCTGTCGGCGAGGTCGGACGAGATCATCCACGCCGGTGACGTCGGCAAGGAGATCCAGGGATGCGCCCTGCCGATCTTCCGTCACCACTACGACAACTTCATCGAGGACGTCCCCGGCATCGACGACGCCGGGACCCCATCGGCGTACGTACTGGCCGTCGGCTACACCGGCGATACTCCCTGGATCGTCGAGATCAACCCGACCGGTCTGATCGGCCGTTACGAGGATGTCGGTTTCCACGCGATCGGCAGCGGTGCGCCGATGGCCCAGCAAGCCGGTGCGCTCCTGGCCCACTTCCGCATGGTCGAGCGCCCCGTCGACTACGGCGTGCTCGGCATCGTCCGGGTGCTCGACGCGCTCGCCGTCACCTCGCCCAGCGTCGGTGGACCGATCGACGTGGCGCGCATCACCCCCGAGGGGGCGCATCACCTGGACGAGAAGGAGATCGAGAAGGTCCGCAAGCAGGTCGCGACCTGGGAGCAGCGCGAGCACGAGGTGCTCGACACCCTGTTCGACTGAGGCGTGGCTGCCCGGGGTCCGGCGCGGGGACCCGGACTGCTGTCCGTCAGCACCCCTTCTGCAGCACCCGGATACGGCGGTTGCGGGTAGGTCGGTCACCCGACCTTCGCCGCCGCCCGGTCGATTCTCGCGTGCTCGGTCGAGTCAGGCCGTCACCGGTGACGGTCTGACTCGACCGTGACGGCCTCCGTCGACCGGCGTGGCGGTGCTGGTGGCGCGGGCTAGCGTCCGTGGTCCTTCCCCATCGAGGAGAGCGCCCTGGACACGCTGGACCTGCTCGAGACGCTCGTCGGCATGGACACCACCGCGCAGCACACCAACCTGCAACTGATCGGCTTCGTCGAGGCGCTGCTCGACGACCACGGCATTCCGCACGAGCGCGTGATGAGCCCAGATGGGACCTGCGCCAACCTGCTCGCGAGGATCGGGCCCGAGGTCGAGGGCGGCGTCGTCCTGTCCGGGCACACCGACTGCGTTCCCGTCGTTGGCCAGCCCTGGACGAGAGATCCGTTCACGATGCACCGCAGCGGCGACGGGCGCCTCTACGGCCGCGGCGTGACGGACATGAAGGGCTTCCTCGCCGTGGTGCTGGCCGCCGTGCCCAAGATGCTCGAGGCCGGCCTGCAGCGACCTGTCCTGCTCGCGCTGTCCTACGACGAGGAGATCGGGACGGTCGGCGCGCCCAGCCTGGTCGATCGACTCGTCGAGGCGCTGCCGCGGCCCGAGGCGGTCGTCATCGGCGAACCGACCTCGATGCAGGTGGTCACGGCCCACAAGGGTGTGCGCGCCTTCACCACGATCGTCCACGGCCGGGACGCGCACTCGAGCCAGCCGCAGAAGGCCGCCAACGCGGTGGCCGCGGCGGCGCGGATCGCCGCGTTCGTCGACGATCTCGCGATCCGGCACGCCGAGGCCGGTGCCGATCCGCGCTTCGACCCGCCCTACACCACCTTCAACGTCGCCACGATCGACGGCGGCCAGGCCATCAACATCGTCCCGCGCCGTTGCGAGCTGACCTGGGAGTACCGGCCCGTTCCGGCCGACGACGGCGAGGAGATCGTCGAGCAGGTCCGCCGGTTCGCCGAGGACGAGGTACTGCCGACGCTGCAGCGGGGAAGCGGCGACGGTGAGATCACCTTCATCGTCGACGCGATGGCTCGCGCCCTCGCCGACGAGGACGGAGGCCCGGCGGAGACACTCTGCCGCGAACTGACCGGCTACACGGGCCAGGCACGCACGGTCGCCTTCGGTACCGACGGAGGCCACTTCCAGGCCGCCGGACTGTCCACCGTCGTCTGCGGTCCCGGCTCGATCGACCAGGCGCACATCGCCGACGAGTGGATCGAGGTGAGCCAACTCGACGCGGCGGCCCGCTTCGTCGACGGCGTCATCGACCACCTCACCCGCTGATGGTCGACCAGCGGGAATCCGAGGATCGCGTCACCGAACTGCTGCACCGGGCCGACGAGATCGTCAAGGCGGCACCGGCACGCCGCGACGAGTCGGCCGTCATCGGCCAGGCGGGAGAGTTGCTCGAACGGGCCCGCGACCTGCTCGCCGGCATCGGGGATCCGGAACGACGACGCGCCCTCGCGGCGCAGGTCTCGCGACGGATCGGTGACCTCGACCGGGCGCTGGTGGCGTCATTCCAGGGGCCGTCGCCCGGGGTGCGGCGGGCACCGACCAAGGACGTCGACCCGGCCCGCATCCCGCCGAACCAGCACCTGACGGCCGGCTTCCCGGTGTTGCACGTCGGCCGCCTGCCGGACACGCCCGCTGCGGAATGGCGGTTGACGGTGACTGGCCTCGTCGAGCGGCGGACCGTCCTCTCGCTGGACGACCTCCGCGACCTCGGCGAGGTCACCGATCGCAGCGATTTCCACTGCGTCACGTCGTGGTCTCGGCTCGACAACGACTGGACCGGCGTGCGCGTACGCGACGTCCTCGACGCCGCCGGACTCGAGCCGTCGGCGTCCCACGTCATCGCGTCGGGCCGTCCCGCCTACAGCGCCAACCTCGACCTCGAGGTGCTACGCCGCGACGACAGCCTGCTCGCCTGGGCCCACGACGGGGCTCCGCTGACGCGCGAGCACGGTGGTCCGCTGCGGCTGGTGGTCCCTGTGCGCTACGGCTGGAAGAGCGTCAAGTGGGTCACCGAACTCCGCCTCCTCGACCGTGACGTGCACGGCTACTGGGAGGAACGCGGCTACCACGACGTCGCCGACCCGTTCCTGGAGCAGCGCTTCGCCTGAAACTACGGTGACTCGCTCGTCGATGGCGTCAGCCGGTTCGGCCGGGTGATCGCCAGCGTCAGGACCAACCAGGTCGCGCCGAGCACGTAGCCGGCCACGACATCGGTCGGCCAGTGCACGCCGAGCCAGATCCGGCTGAGCCCGGTGGCAACGGCGAGGAGCAAGGCGGCCGACGCGGCGAGACGGCGCAACCACCCGCTACCGAGGCGCAGCAGGAACCACGCGATCAGGCCGTAGACGATCATGCCGCGGACACTGTGTCCCGACGGGAACGACGAACTGATCGTGCCCGCGAGGCCGCCGTCGGGACGAGGTCGGTCGCTGAGCAGTTTCACGGCGCCGGTGACGGCCAACGAACCGCCGACGGCGGCCAGGACCAGCCACACGAGGTCGAGGCGCCGTACCCGCAACCAGGCCCAACCGCCGAGGAGCGCGGTGACAGCGGCGACGAACCACAGGTCGGCGAGGAACGTCAGCGCCCGGGCGAGCACGAGGGTCCCATCGGTGCGCACGGCGGTGGCGGCCTCGAGGCCGCGCACGTCGAACGTCGGTTCGCCGGCCTGCAACGCCAGGCCGAGCCCGGTCAGCGTCACCGTGAGGACGGCGCCCCACGCGGCGAAACGGAGCAGCGCCGGTACGGACCAGACGGGCCGTTGGAGTTGGAGTGGGCGGGCGAGGGCGCGCGACGGCACGTCAGCCGACCCGCCCGGGCGGCGTGAGCACCTCGAACCGCATGCCCTGGTCCTCGAGCCGCCGCCGGTACGACGTGCCGAGCGCCATGGCCGGCGTCAGCGCGCCGGCGTACTCGCTCCGTGCGTCCTGGGCGAGGGACAGGGCTGCCTCGCCCAGCATCCTGGCGGTCTCGTCGTAGCCGGGGTCGCCGCCCGAGACGCGCGTGACAACGCGTTCTCCGCCGCCGTCGCCGACGAAGGTGACCGAGAATCGGCTACGCGCCCGGACGGCCTCGGAGGGCCCGTCGCCGGCCGCCGGCAGCAGATGGCGCATCAGAACGCGGGTCGGGGGCAGGATCGCGGCCGCGGCGAACAGGCCGGCACCGACCACGCCGGCGACCGCGGTCGGGAGCCGTTCGAGCAGCGCGTAGTGGCCGTAGGCGAACGAGCGGCCGTAGCCGGGCAGTGCCCTGGCCGACCGCAGCACGATCGCCGGGTCGACCGTCGGCAGGGGCACGCCGTAGCCGGTCAGCCCGGCGGTGGCCCGGTGCACGCGCGGGGGGATGCTGCGTACGCGCCGGAGGTGAGGTGCGCCGGGTGCCGCCCGGCCCGCGCCGCCGGTGCGGCGTGTCGCGACCGCCTCCAGGGCGCTGTGGGCCGTGCCCCCGCTGAAGCGGGCACGCGTCCACACGTAGCCGCGGACCTGCAGGTCGGCGTCCTGGGGTAGCTGCCCGGCGGTGAACTGCGCGCCGAGGTCATGGGGGACCGAGTCGAAGCCGCAGCAGGTCACCAGCCGGATCCCTGCCTCGTGTGCCGCCTCGCCGTAGCGGTCGCGGACCATGGCCACGAAGCCGGGTTCACCCGTGATGTCGGCGTAGTCGGTCCCGGTGTCGACGCAGGCCGCCACGATCGGTTCACCGAGGCGCATGTACGGGCCGACCGTGGTGGCGACCACGCCCGTTCTCGCCGTCAGGGCCCGCAACCCATCCGCATCGGCGAGGTCGACGACCTCGATGGCCGGACCCTCACCAGGCAGCTCGGCGGCCAGCGCCTCGAGCCGTTCGCGGGAGCGGCCGGCAACCGCCCAGCGCAGGGTCGTCCCGCTCGTGCGGCGGGCCAGGTGCGCCGCCGTCAGGCGGCCGGTGAACCCGGTGGCGCCGAACAGCACCACGTCGTAGTCGCGATCGGTCATGCGTCGCCTCGTCGGTGTCGTGGTCGTGAAGATACGACGAACGGGCGGCTGATCGCCGCCCGCTCGTCGTATGCGCCGTGCCCGCTACCCGCTGGTCTCGTCGTCGGCGCAGTACTGCTGGCCGTCGTGCTCGATGCAGTCGCGGCCGTCCACCTCTTCGACGGCCACGCCGTAACCGATCGCGCCGCCCAGGAGCAGGCCGATGATTACGCCGAGTGCGACGAGGGTCCAGATGAAGACCTGGGTCGCGTTCGACAGGCCGTCGAACTCTCGCTTGACCTGGTCGGTGTCGCTCTTGATGTCGAATGCCATCGCGCTTCGCTCCGCTCGTCGTCTATGCGCCGGCGTACGGGATCAGGCGAACAGCAGGATCAGGATGATGATGAGCAGCAGGGTTCCGAGTCCGATGTACACGGTGTCCTCCGGGGGGTTGAGTGGAGAGGTTCTCGCGGTCTGTGACGATGTAAACGGCTCGGGGCGGCCGCCGACAGGGTGCGTGCATGTACGAACGATGGTCGGAAAGCCGCGGTGGGGCACCGGTGCTGATCCGACGGACACTGCCCGCCTACCTCCGTCCGATAGGGGTGCGGCCCCGGTCCTGCATCCGAAACCGTCCCGGGGCCGTCGCCGGTTACGCTGCCGCCCCCGAGGATGGTGGAGGCAGGCGATGAGCAACTCGGCCCCGGCGTTCGGCACCGTCATGGCACCGCACATGGCGGTTGCCACCACCACCGACGGCGTCTTCGCGCCGGCCGAGATCGTCCCGACCGGCCCGATCGAGTTGCATCCGGCCGCCCACGCCCTGCACTACGGCAGCGCCTGCTTCGAGGGGCTGAAGGCGCACGGCGGCGTCGACGGCAAGGTTCGGCTGTTCCGTGCCGACCGTCACGCCGAGCGTCTGCGCGCGTCCGCGAACCGCCTGCTGCTGCCCGTCCCGCCCACCGACCTGGTCGCGCAGGCGCTGCACGACGTCGTCGCGGCCAATCTCGACGTCGTGCCCGACGCGCCCGGGGCGCTGTACCTGCGTCCGGTGCTGCTCGGCATCGACCCCAACATCGGGGCGGCGGCGGCCCCCTCGACCGAGGCGCTGCTGTACGTGCTCGCCAGCCCGGTCGGCGACTACTTCCGCGGGGGCAACACGGGACTGACCCTCGCGGTCGAGACCGAGCTGCCACGCACCACGCCGCAGTTCGGGCAGGTGAAGTCGGGCGCCAACTATGCGATGGCGCTCGGCGTCACGCGCCGCGCTCGCGAGGAGCACGGCGCCGACCAGGTGCTGTTCGCGCCCGGGGGCGATGTCCAGGAGACCGGCGCGGCCAACTTCCTGCTCGTCGACGACCGCCGCGTGGTGACCAAGGCCCTCGACGGGTCCTTCCTCCACGGCGTCACGCGCGACTCGGTGCTGACCCTGGCCGGCGACCTCGGCTACACGGTCGAGGAGCGCGACATCTCGATCGACGAGGTCGCCGACTGGGCCGCGACCGGCGAGGCTGCGCTCGCCGGCACGGCCGCCGTGCTGGCGCCGGTCGGCGTTCTGGTCCACCGCGGCCGGCGCATCCAGTTCGGCGACGGCGCCATGGGGCCGAACACGACCCGTCTGCGTGACGCACTGCTCGCCATCCAGCGCGGCCAGGCCGCCGACCCGCACGGCTGGACCCAGCCGGTCTGACGCGAAGGGCACAACGGGTGAAGAACCCCACCTACACGATCGTCATCGGCGCCGTCCTGACGGTGTTCCGCGTCTTCAACTGGAAGGTGCGGATCACCGGCTGGGAGCACCTGCCGGTCACCGGCGGCGGCGTCGTCGCCGCCAACCACATCGGCTACCTCGACTTCGTCTTCGTCGGCTACGGCGCCCGCAGCCAGAAGGGCAAACGACGGCTGCGGTTCATGGCCAAGCGCGAGGTGTTCGACCACAAGATCTCGGGTCCGTTGATGCGGGCGATGGGACACATCGCCGTCGACCGGGCCGGCAACACCCGGGCGGCACTGCGGGAGGCCGATGAGGCACTGCGCGCCGGTGACCTCGTCGGGATGTTCCCGGAGGGCACGGTCAGCCGCTCGTTCATGCCGCTCGCAGGCCGCCCCGGCGCCGTGCGCATGGCGATGGACGCGGGCGTGCCACTGATTCCGGCCGCCGTCTGGGGCACCCAGCGGATCTTCACCAAGGGCCGCAAGCCCACCCCGACCCGCGGCGCCGTCGTGGACGTCCGCTACGGAGCGCCGATCGAGTACACGGCGGACAGCGACCCTCTCGAGGTGCACGAACGGCTGATGACGGCCATCCGCGCCATGGTCGACGACCTGCAGCGGGCCTACCCGCAGTCGCCGCGCGGCCCCGAGGACACCTGGTGGCTGCCCGCCCACCTCGGCGGCACCGCACCGACGGTCGAGGAGGCCGTGGCCGCGGCCAAGGCCGACTCGGCCCGGCGCCGTGAACAGCGACGCGAACAGCACCGCGAGTCGTGAACCAGGTCCACGTCACCGACCCGGCCGACCCGCGGCTGGGGGACTACACGGCGCTCAACGACCCCGCCCTGCGCAAGCGCTACGAACACCAGCATGGGGTGTTCATCGCCGAGGGCCCCAACGTGGTGCGCGAACTGCTGGCCTCGAGGTTTCCGACCCGGTCGGTGCTGGTGGCCGAGGAGCACCTCGACGGGGTGCACGCCGACCTGGACGGTCTCCCCGACGAGGTGCCCGTCTACGTGGTCGCCCGCGACCTGCTCTACGAGGTGGTCCGTTTCAAGCTCCACCAGGGCGTGCTCGGCTGCGGCGACCGCCTGCCGGCACCCGAACCGGACACGGTGGTCGCCGGTGCCAGGACGGTGGCCGTGCTCGAGGGGCTCAACGACCACGAGAACCTCGGCACGCTGTTCCGCTCGGCACGCGGGCTCGGTGTCGACGCGGTGCTGCTCGCGCCCGGCTGTGCCGACCCGCTCTACCGCCGGTCCGTGCGCGTCTCCATGGGCCATGTGCTGCACGTGCCCTTCGCACGGATACCGCAACTCGGCCTGGCGCTGCCCTGGCTTCACGACCACGGGTTCGCGACCGTCGCGCTGACCCCGCGTGAGGACGCGACCGACCTGGAGGCGACGGCGCGACCGGCCCGGCGGATCGCGGTGCTGCTCGGCGCCGAGGGGCCCGGCCTGTCCGAGGAGGCCATCGCCGGTGCTTCCCATGCGGTCCGGATCGCCATGCAGCACGGCGTCGACTCGATCAACGTCGCCGCTGCGGGAGCCATCGCGTTCTACGCGCTCGCGTCCGACGGGCCGCACCAGCCGGGCCGCTGAGCCCGCTGCGCTGGTAGAACGCCGACAACCACCGACCCGCTTCCGATCGGACCACCCGTGACTGCCGATGCCCCCGCCACCGCCTCCGGCACCTTCGCCCTCGGTGGCGATCTGCCGGTCCACCGGCTCGGATTCGGTGCCATGCGCATCACCGGACCCGGGATCTGGGGCGAGCCGCGTGATCGCGACGAGGCCATCCGGGTCCTTCGCCGTGCCGCCGAACTGGGCGTCGACTTCATCGACACCGCCGACAGCTACGGCCCGTTCGTGTCCGAGGACCTCATCCGCGAGGCCCTGCACACCGGCGGCAGCGACGCCTACGGCAACGTGGTCGTCGCGACCAAGGCCGGGCTGATCCGCACCGGCCCCGACGCCTGGCACGCGCTCGGACGGCCGGAGTACCTGCGCTTCGCCTGCGAGATGAGCCTGCGCCGGCTCGGCGTGGAACGCATCGACCTGTACCAACTGCACCGCATCGACCGCAAGGTGCCCGAGGAGGAGCAGTTCGGCGTGCTCGCCGCCCTGCGCGACGAAGGCAAGATCCGCCACGTCGGGTTGTCCGAGGTCGGCGTGGACGAGATCCAGCGGGCACAGGCAGTCGTCCCGATCGCGACCGTGCAGAACCGCTACAACCTGCTCGACCGCGGTTCACAGGCCGTACTCGAGCACTGCGAGCAGGCCGGGATCGGTTTCATCCCGTGGTTCCCGATCGCGACGGGTGACCTCGCCCGCCCCGACGGTCCGCTCGGTGAACTCGCGCAGGAGACCGGTGCCACGCCCTCGCAACTCGCACTGGCCTGGTTGCTGCGCAGCTCGCCGGTGCAGCTGCCGATCCCGGGCACCTCGTCGGTCGAGCACCTCGAGGAGAACGTCGGCGCCGCGAACGTCGACCTCGACGCCGACCAGCTCGCCCGGCTCGACGACGTCGCCGCCTGACACCTCCGACCCGAAGGTCACCCATCGTGAGCCAGTCGTTCACCGACTTCGTGCCCGTGCAGCGCTTCCAGCCCACGGTCGCCGCTTCTCCCGACGGGACGCAGGTCGCCTACTCCAGCAACCTGGCCGGCCAGTACCACCTGTGGATCGTTCCGGCCGCCGGCGGCCAGCCGCGCGCGCTCACCGACGACCCTGACCTCGCGGTGCGGGCGATGGCGTGGCACCCGGACGGGGACCGGCTGGTGTTCATGGCCGACCGCGACGGGGACGAGCAGTACCAACTGTTCGAGGTGGACGCGAAGGGTGGCGAGCCTCGGCCGCTGACCGAAGCCGCGGCCCGGCAGCACGTGCTGGCCGACGATCCGTTCGGCCCCGACGGCGACGTGCTGGTGTACGCGGCCAACGACCGCGATCCGGGCGTGCAGGACGTGCTCGTCCGCCGCGGCGACGAGGTGCGCCGACTCGAGTCCGAACCCGGGGCGATGCTCTTCCCGGCGGAGGTGTCACCGGATGGGCGCTGGCTCGGTGTCACGGTCTTCCGGTCGAACACCGACAGCGATGTCGCGGTCGCGGACCTGCGCGCCGACACGCTCTCCCTGACGGTGCTGACGCCGCACGAGGGCGCGGCACAGCACCTGGCCGGGCCCTGGCTGGACGACTCGAGCGGCCTCTACGTGCGCACCGACGTCGGCCGCGAGTTCATCGGTCTGTCCCGCCAACGGCTCGACGGGTCGACCGCCGTACCGGTCGAACAGCCCGACTGGGACGTCGAACACGTCGCGGCCAGCAGACCGCCCGGCGTGCGCGACGGCGCTGCGCTCGACGGAGGTGTCCTCGCCTGGAGCGTCAACGCGTCGGGCCGGTCGGTCCTGAATGTGCGGGTCGGACGGGAGCCGGCACGCCAGATCGCCCTACCGAGCGGCGAGATCGACGCGCTCGCGCTGACCGCGGACGGCGCCACCGCGATCGTGCTGGTCAACACCGCGACGCGGCCGAGCGACATCCTGGCCGTCGACCTGGTTTCGGACGGGGTGGGCACCGGGGGAGGGACCGGCACATGGCGGTATCTGACCGACAGCCGGCCGCCGGCCCTGGCCGACCTCGACCCGGTCGCCCCGGAACTGGTCGCCTACCCCACGCACGACGGACGCGACATCCCGGCCTGGCTGTACCGCCCGCGTGGCGCCGGGCCGTTCCCCGTCGTGGTGTCGGTCCACGGCGGCCCCGAGGCCCAGGAGCGACCGATCTGGGCCTATGCCGGCCTGTACCAGTACCTGCTTGCCAACGGCATCGGGGTGCTGGCCCCCAACGTGCGAGGCTCGACCGGCTACGGCGCCACCTACCAGCGCCTCATCCACCGCGACTGGGGCGGCGCGGAACTCGGCGACCTCGACCACGCCGCCCGCTGGCTGCGCGGGCTCGATGGGCTCCGGGGGAGTGAAGACCTCGACTGGGTCGACGCCGACCGGCTCGCGGTCTACGGGGGTTCGTTCGGCGGCTTCGCCGCGCTGTCGTGCCTGTCGCGGCTGCCGGAGCACTGGTCGGCCGGGGTGTCGATCGTCGGTCCGTCGAACCTGATCACCCTGGTCCGCTCGGTCCCGCCGACGTGGCGGCCGCTGATGGCCGCCTGGGTCGGCGACCCCGACGAGGACGCGGAGTTGCTCGCGGAACGCTCGCCGTTGACCTACGCAGACGCGATCGTGGCGCCACTGTTCGTGATCCAGGGTGCCAAGGACCCCCGGGTGGCAAAGGCAGAGAGCGACCAGATGGTCGAACGACTGCGCGGCCGGGGTGTCGAGGTCCGCTACGACGTCTACGAGGACGAGGGACACGGCTTCACGCGCCGCGAGAACGAGATCCGGGCCCTCACCGACGTCGGTGGCTTCCTCGTCGAGCACCTGGTCGGGGACCGGGGCGGCAGCGGGTAGCGTCCCGCGCGCATGACCGGGACCTTCCTCAACGTCGGCGCCATCGTCGTGGGCGCCCTGGCCGGTACCGCGCTGGGCGGCCGGTTGCCCCCTCGCGTCCGCGGCACCGTCACCGACGTGCTCGGCCTGTTCGTGGTCGTGCTGGGCATCACCGACGCGCTCGACACGTTCGGCCCCGAACTGGCCGGGCGGCTCGGACGCGGCGCCGTGCTGGTCGTGCTCGGTTCACTGCTCGTGGGCGGGATCCTCGGCGAACTCGTCGACGTCGAGGCGCGTCTGACCCGCGTCGGCGAGCGCCTCCGCGACCTCGTCCTCGGCCGCGACGCCGTGATCCTCCATGCCACGCCCGCTGGGGGGCAACGAGGGCGCGAAGCGCCCGAGACGGGGGACCCGTCGGCAAGAGTCAGGTTCGTGGAGGGGTTCGTCGTCACGACGCTGCTGGTGTGCGTGGGGCCGTTGGCCGTGCTCGGCGCCGTGCAGGACGGTCTGACCGGCAGCATCGAACTGCTGTCGGTCAAGTCGGTCCTCGACGGGTTCGCCGCGCTGGCGTTCGGTTCGGCGCTCGGCATCGGCGTCGCGTTCGCGGCACTACCCCTGCTGCTCTACCAGGGCGGCCTCACGCTCGCTGCTGCCGCGGTCGGACCGGTCGCGACCGACGCGATGGTCGCTGCCCTCGGCGCGGTCGGGGGGTTCCTCGTCATCGGGATCGGGCTCCGCCTGCTCGAGATCCGCGCCGTGCGGGTGGCCAACCTGCTGCCCGCGTTGGTCGTCGCGCCTCTGGTGGTCGCACTCTGGCCGTGACCTCGCGCGCGCATTGCGCTCGTGGGGCCGCGCGGCCGGTGTCGGGGCGTTGACGACATGCCGTCGGCCCTCGACGCTGAGGTTCGCAAGGCACGGGGGGTGCTGCGTGACAGGATCATGGATCGGCCGGTCGTTGTTGCTGGTGCCGGTGCTGCTCGCCGGCATCGGTGTCGGGATGGTCGTCGCCGGGGTCAGCGGGTCGCCGAGCACCGGGGGGCAGGCGGCGGCAGCCGTCATCCTGCTGGGGGCACTGCGAGCGCTCCGTACCGGGGTGCGCATCGACGCGCCCCGTGAGCAGGTCAGGGTCCGCACGTTCTGGCGGACCTACCGGCTGCCGTTGGATGCGTTGCAGCGCGTGGACGCGGCGGGACGCACCGAGGCCGGCACGCCGGCCGTGCGCTTCCTGCTGCGCGACGGTCGCGAGTTCGGGACGTTGGCGATGGCCTACCTCGACGAGAACGGGGCCGACCAGTTCGCCGCCGACCTGCGTGCGGCGCTCGAAGGCCGCGGGGTCGAGATCTCGCTCACGGCGGGGTCCTTCCGGCGCGCCGCCGGATGACGCAGCCACCTGCTTGACTCACCTCGCTCGCGGCCGCAAACCAGGGCCCGCAGGATGAGGTGACGACGCGTATGGACGAGCGGACGCGCGTTCCGTCGTGGCTCGAAACCGCCGCCGCGTGGTCGTGGCGCTTGCTGCTGGTGGGCTTGGCGTTCGCCGTCCTCGTTGGGGTGGCGATGCGCCTGTCGCTGGTCACCGTGCCGCTCATCGTCGCCCTGTTCCTGGCCACGCTGGCACTGCCCGCGGCCCGCCGTCTCACTCGGCGCGGCTGGCCCCCGGCGGTCGCCGCGTTCGTGGTCGTCTTCGGCGGGCTCGCCGTCGCCGTCGCCGGGATCGTGGCACTCGT